>JBCCGJ010000057.1:0-21560 GCA_039029335.1 Actinomycetota bacterium
GAGCATCGACAGGCGGTTGGCGAGCTGGTCGCCGATGCGTTCGGCCCGGACCGGTGTCGAGTCGAGCGGCTGACCGACGTCAACCGAGGGCGCGGCGCGTTCAGCGTCGTCCTCCGGGCCGAGCTGACGGGCATCGGGCCGAACGGCGAGGAACAGTCACCCGGTGCGGTGCCCTCAAGCGTGGTGGCCAAGCTGCCGGTCGACGGGCCGAACGGTCGAGCCGCGACAATCGGTGGTGCCTACGTCAGGGAGGCCCTGGCGTATCGGACGATCATCGCCGACTCCCCGGTCCGGGCCCCGCTGCTCCATGCCATCCGGCAACCGGCCGACGGCACCTGCTCGTTGCTGCTCGAAGATCTCGGTCGGTACCGGGCGGCCGATCAGCTGGACGGCCTCGAGGTTGTCGACGCGCTCCGGGTCGCCGCCTCCCTCCGGCGGCTGCATCGGGCGTGGGCCGACAAGAGTCGCTTGGCCGGACTCTCGGTTCGCCGCAACACCGTCGGCGGGTTCACCCCGGACGGTCTGCGCCTCGGTCTTGCCGCGCTGGACACCCGATGGGCCGATCACGTCACGGACGACCACCGACGGACGTTCCGCGACCTGGTGGCCGTCCGGGCGGGTCTGGTCGAACGGTTCGAGGCCGCACCACAGACCCTCTGTCACGGAGACCCCCGGGCCGACAACCTGGTCTTCGACGACACGCGGGAGATCGACGACCAGCTGAACACCGAACGGACCGGTGCCCCCTGCGACGGCGACGGGGACGAAACCGAAGGCGAACCCCGCTCCGGAACGGACGCGGTCATCCTGTTCGACTGGCAGCAGCTGGCCGTCCAGTTCGGCGAGGCCGACCTGGCGTGGCTTGCGGCCACCAGCCTGACGGCCCCGGTTCGACGGGAGCTGGACCGCCAACTCGCGGCGGCGTACGACGGCGACCTGGACCGCTACCGGCTGGGGTTTGCCCTACCCGGTCTTGCGGTCTTGATGCTGGCTCAGCGCGACTTCCCGACCGAGCGGGCCAGACGGTTCGTTGCGGTGAGCCTCCAGCGGATCGCCACCGCGCTGGATGATCTGGAGGTAGCCGCGCTCGGTTGAGCGGCGACCGGTTCCGAAAGAACGCGGGACCGCCTGCTACTCCGGCAGGAAGTCCTCGGGGTTGACCTCGTCCAGGAACTTCCGCAGCTCCTCGACCATCTCCTCCTCGTCCCCGGAGTCCTCGTTCTCCTCCTCCTGGATGCCGGCTTCTTCGATGAGACTCTCCTCGGCGAAGATCGGGCTGCCGGTCCTGGCGGCCAGGGCGATAGCGTCGGACGGGCGGGCGGAGATGGTCTGCTCACCGCCGTTGGCGTCACGAAGGAGCAGCTCGGCGTAGAAGGTGCCTCCTCGCAACTCGGTGACAACCACCCGTTCCAGGGCGGCGCCGAGGCCGTCGATCACGCTGGTGAACAGATCATGGGTCATCGGCCGGGCCATCGGGGTACCGGAGAGGGCGAGGTCGATGGCGTGCGCTTCCGGGCCGCCGATGTAGATCGGGACCACCCGACGCTGTCCGCTTGTCTCCCGCAGCAAAAGGATCGGAGTGTTGGTCGGCATCTGGACACGGACGCCCACGAGCTCCATCTCGATCGTCATAGGTCCACGCTACCCCAGTAACCACCCCGGAGTCTCAACAGAGCGACCGACTTCAGAAGAACTTCGACCGGAATCAGGCCTGCGCACCGAGCGCCAGATAGACAAGCTTGAACTTGCCGACCTGCACCTCATCGCCGTCGTTCAGGGCCGCCGTCTCCACCCGTGTCTGGTTGACGTAGGTCCCGTTCAGGCTGCCGGCATCGGAGACGTGAAATCCGGCACCCGCCCGACGAACGACGGCGTGGCGCCGGGAGACGGTGACATCATCGATAAAGATGTCACTCTCCGGATGGCGGCCGATCGAGACCTCATCACTGTCGAGGGCGATGCGGCTGCCGCGGTTTGCGCCGTGCCGCACCACGAACATGCCGATCGTGCCGTCCGGCATGTCGGCAAGGTCGACGTCGGAGATGACAACCGGCTCGTGAGCCTCCGTCACGTCCAACATGGTGGTGGCTTCCTGCCGATCCGGCGCGAGCTGATCCCCGCACGAGCTGCAGAAGCGGGCACCGAGCGGGTTCTCGTAACCGCACGACGGACACGGGACACCCATCGGTTACCCCTCCGTGAGCTCGGCGTACGCGGCGGCGTCGATGAGCGAGTCAAGGTTGGCGTCCGCCGACAACTCGATGATGCAGATCCAGCCGTCACCGTACGGGTCGTTGTTCATCCGCTCCGGCTCGTCCGCCAGGTCTCCGTTGATCTCCACAACCGTCCCGGTCACCGGAGCAAAGATGTCCGAAACGGACTTGGTGGACTCGACCTCGCTGATCGACTCCCCGACCGTCACCGAACTCTGCAGCTCGGGGAGGTCGACAAAAACAACATCGCCGAGGGCGTCCTGGGCGTAGTCCGTGATACCGATCCGGACCCGACCGTCATCCTCGGACTTGATCCACTCGTGGTCGGTGGAGTAGCGGAGATTCTCTGGGATCAACATCGGGCTCTACGCTAGCCGAGTTGTCGGGAACCTGTGCGCTACCGGTGACAAGCAGCACCCGGCGGGGACCGGAACCGACGCAACCCGCCCCAGACCGACCCGGTCAGGATCGGTCCGCCAGCCCGCTACGAGCCGCAGGCACGTATTGGAACACCGCCGAGTACCAGCTGTAGCCAAGCCCGGGGATCGCAAACAGCCAGGCCAGCCACTCGAGGATCGGGGCATAGGACAGCGTGCTGTTCGCACCGAGGAACATCGGGAAGGCGAACATCAACAGGAACGTCCCGGTCTTTCCCTCCCAGGTGACCGGGAACCGGTCGACCCCCAGCGCGGCCAGGACAAGAGCGGCAACCGCCACCAGCGCCTCACGAACCAGAGCGATCACAGCGACCAGGAGCGGTATCGATCCGTCGACGATCAAACTGGGCACCGCGACCAGGAACAGCAGCCGGTCGACGGTCGGGTCGAAGAGCGCCCCGAGCTCGGTCGCCTGGTCGAATCGCCTGGCGATCCACCCGTCAACCCAGTCCGTCGAGCCGAGCGCGGCCAGCAACCAGGCCGCGGCGGCCCGGTTCTCCCGGCCGAACAGCAACCAGAGGAACAGGGGGATGCAGAGCAACCGGGCGAACGTGATCAGGTTTGGCCAGGTCAGCGCATCCCCGGCCCGGATACCGGCCAGCGGACCGCCGGTTCCGGTGCTGCTCGTGCTTTCGCCACTATTCGCGGACATACAGGGACACACCATCGTCGTCGAAGGTCAGGACAAAACCCTGGAGGGCCATCGTCTGGTTGAACTCCAGCCGTTCGCGCGGCGTGCGATCCGGGATCTCCCGTTCGACGAGGAGCACCGCACGGGTGAACGCCGGGAAGTTCATCTTGACCGCAGTCGGTGCGGAGTCGACCGGCAGCGGGTACAGCCACGGTCGCTCGGACAGCGCGGTCAGGGCGGACGGCGACGCCCGCACCGGCGCCTCGGGGTCGAGGAGGGCGACGGCCCTGGCGATCGCCTGGTCGGTCGCGTCCCGCTCCCCCCAGTTCCACGGCCGCTCGTACGGCGACGTCACGGATGTGGACACGAACAACAGGATGGACGCCGCGGTCAGCGTTGTCAGCAGCCGGACGTCGAGGAAGACCCGGTCGACGCCGGTGTTGCCGAGTCGGTTCAGGGCGAAAGTGGCGGCGATGAGCACAAAGGCCAGCAGCATGGCGGCCTGTTCGGCAAAAGCCGTTTCTGACCCACTGCCGGCGGTCAGGAGGTACAGCGCGCCCAGAGGTAGCGCGGGCAACAGGTAGCGCAGCGAAAGCAGGGGCAGGAAGATGACGGGGGCCAGCAGGGCTACGATCAGCGTCAGGTTGTCCTGGGCGAAGATGTTCTGCAGTGAGTTGACCGGATCCCGGAGGGACCGGAGCACCAGATCACCGAGACTCTGCCCGTTGTAGCCGCTGGCCGTAGCCACCGCACCGCCCTCCCCGAGCAGCGGCTGGCCGACCAGCAGCAGGAGCAGCGACCAGATCGAGCCGACCCCGAGGGTCCACAGTCCGGCCCGCCGCTCGCCGTCGCCGAGGAGGACAAACCCCCAGAGGGCGATGGCCAACCCGAGATCGGCCCGGCACGCAAGGGCAAAGACGACACATGCCCAGTACCAGACCCATCGCTTGGTCTTGCCGAAGTAGGCCAGGCCGATGATGGCCGGGACGGCGAGGACAACAGGGTGAAAGTCATCGACGGCGAGGCGGTGGGTGGCCGGGTGCAGGGCATAGGCGACAACGAGGGCGCTTGCGGCACCGATCCGAAGCTTCGCAACCTCCCTGGCCAGGCGCCAGAGAGGAAACACCGCAAGGCCGAGGGCGACCGCCTCAGAGACGATCAGCACCTTGGCCGGCGTTGCGAACACCCCGATGAACGCCAGGGGGTACATCACAAACGACCATCGCAGTTCGAGCAGGTGGGCGCCTGCGCCGAACAGCGAGGCCCGCGGCTCGATCAGCTCACCGATCAGCCACGCCGCCTGGCTGTAGCCGGCCAGGTCGATGCCGGTTTCAAACCCGTCCAGCCGGTCGAGGCCGAGCCTGGCCAACCAGACCGTCAGGATCAGGCAGACCAGGGTGGGGATCCAGCGATCCCCGGGACCCCCTTCGAGCCTGGCCTGGAACCGGACGACGGCACGCTCGAACCGACGCTGGTACGGGACCTCACTCATCGTCGGCCGACTCGGTCAGTTCGGAAAGCGGCCGGAGCAGCTCCTCCCCCTTGTTCCGAACATTGTTGACCGCGGTGGACACCGGGACGAGAGTCAGCAGATCGTCGGGTGCCGGTTTCATAAGCGACGAGATGTAGTCCATCGGTGTCTCGCCGGAGAGCCAGTCGTCCCAGACGGCGGGCGGCAGCAGAACCGGCATCCGATCGTGGATGGTGGCCATGGTCTCGTTCGGCCCGCAGGTCAGGATTGTGCAGGTCTCGATGACGTCCGCATCCTCATCGATGGTCTTGCCGTCCTCGAGGCGGGGTTTCCACCGTTCCCACATGCCGGCAAAGACGATGGGTTCACCGTCGGTGCGATGGATGAAATACGGCTGCTTCGCCTTCTGGCCGGCCACCTTGGCCCACTCGTAGAAACCGTCGGCGGGGATGAGGCACCGCCGTGACTGGAACGCCTTGCGGAACGCCGGCTTGTCGGCGACGGTTTCCGACCTGGCGTTGATCATCCGGGAGCCGATTTTGAGATCCTTGGCCCAGAACGGAACAAGGCCCCAACGCAGCGCAGCCATCATCCGGTTCCCGTCGGAAGCCCGAACCGCGTAGACCTCGTTCGTCGGCGCAACGTTGAAGTTGGGCTCCAGGCCGCCCTCCGGCTCTGCGGCACCAAAATACGCCGCCAGTTCGTCGGGCGGGGACGCGGAAACAAACCGTCCACACATGGACAGAACGCTAGCAGGGTGGTGCACGTGGCCGGTGAGGATGCCCGATCGGTCAGCCGGACCACCGCTCGGCCATGGCGTACTGGTCAAGCGGAATGCGGGGGCCGCCGATGCCCGGTGGCGGCTCCATCGAGTCCGGGGTGCCGAGCGAAACCAGCATGGGCGCCTCGACGGTGTCCGGGATGTGGAGCACCTGCCGTACGACCTCCTGGTGATGCAACGTCACCGGGCAACTGGTGAGACCGTTGGCGTTCGCCGCGACCATCAGGTTCTGCGCGTGCCGCCCGATGTCGAACAGGCGACGGGGGCCGGCATCGGCGGTGACGGCGAACACCACCAGGACCGGGGGTCGATCGATCCACGAGGCGAAGTCGCCACCGGCCTTCAACGCCTCCTTGGTTGCGGCGTCGGTGACGGTGATGACCCGGACCGGTTGGATGTTCTTGGCCGAGCCGGCCAGGCGGGCTGCGTCCAGAATCGCCGCCAGGACATCGGGGTCGACCGGGTGAGGGGTGTAACTCCTGGTGTCCCGCTTTGAACGAATTGCCTGTAGTGCGTCCATGCGGTCAAGTCTGGCCCATCAGCCGCCGGACAGCGTGGGGAGAAAGTGGATTTCCGCACCGTCCGGCACCTCCTCGTACATCGCATCGGGGATGATCTCCCCGTTGATGGACACCGACGTTCCCTCGGCGAGCCGCTCCCCCATCCCGGGGAACCGCTCGTCGAGTGCCCGGATCAACCGGCGCACCGTCGATGCGTCAACCTCGACCTCGGCGACACCGCCGGTGAGGTCCCGTAGGGAGCTGGGAAAGTGAACGGTCGCCATCGCCGTGTCGTCGGTACGGTTCCGTCAGGCCGTCCGGTCCGCGCCGTCCGGATCGGCTGGGTTCCGGTCATTCAGTGCGCTGAGCAGCCGGGGCGGGGACATCGGCAGGTCGTCCATCCGGCAACCCGTCGCCGCTGCGATGGCGTTGGCCACCGCCCCCATCGGCGGCACGATGCCGACCTCCCCGACACCTCGGACGCCGTACGGATGGGCCGGATTCGGCACCTCGACGATCACGGTGTCGATCATCGGCAGGTCGGACGCAACGGGAATCCGGTAATCCAGGAAGCTCGGGTTCTCGAGCAGGCCGTCCTCGTTGTAGATGTACTCCTCGTTGAGGGCCCAACCGACGCCCTGCACCACACCGCCCTGCATCTGTCCCTCGACGTAGCCGGGGTGGATGGCGGTGCCGGCGTCCTGGGCGGTGGTGAACCGCAGGATGGTCACCTCGCCGGTTTCCGGGTCAACCTCAACGTCGCAGAGTTGGGTGGAGAAGGCAGGCCCGACACCCCGCGCGTTCAGGGTCGCGGTTGCCGAGATCGGCCCACCGGTGCGTCCGGACTTCTGCGCCAGGTCCCTGAGCAGCAACGGAGTCTCGCTGCCGCCGATGTGCTGAGCCTGTCCGTCGACCCACTCCACATCCTCCACCTCACAGTCCCAGGTCTTGGCCGCCCTGGCCCGCAGGTCCTCTTTGATGTCCCGGCAGGCGTTGACGACGGCCAGCCCGGTGGCGAGCGTCACCCGGCTGCCGCCGGTCACGTCGTTGAACCCGATGGTCTCGGTATCGGCGACGATGGACTGGATACGACCGACGTCGATGCCCATCTCCTCGGCGGCCATCAGACCCATCGAGGCCCGGCTACCACCGATGTCCGGGGAGCCGACAACAACCGTCATGTTGCCGTCCTCGTTGACGTTGACGGTTGCGGTCGAGTTCATGCCGGCGTTGAACCAGAACCCGCTGGCCACACCCCGACCCTGGTTCGGTCCGAGCGGAGCCTGATAGTGATCGTGATCTCGAATGGCCTCCAGGGTCTCCACAAAACCGATCCGTTTGAACTTCGGTCCGTAGGCCGCCTGAGACCCCTCGGCCACCGCGTTTCTGAGCCGCAGATCGATCGGGTCCATGCCGATGGCCGCAGCGAGCTCGTCGATCACCGACTCCACCGCAAACGCCACCATCGGCGCTCCGGGGGCCCGGTAGGCCGCAACCTTGGGTTTGTTGACCACGACGTCAAAGCCCTCGATGAAGAAGTGGGGAAGGTCGTAGCAGGCGACGGCGGTCATCCCTGCCGCGGCGACCGGCGAACCGGGGAAGGCCCCGGCCTCGTACGCCAGATACACGTCGGCCGCGGTCAGGTCACCATCCCTGTTGACCCCCATCTTCACGGTGATCCGGGAGCCGGACGTCGGCCCGGACGCCCGGAACACCTCGTCACGGTCCATGACCACCCGTACGGGCCGTCCGGACTTGACCGACAGCATCACCGCAAGGGGTTCCAGGTAGATGACGGTCTTACCGCCGAACCCGCCACCGATTTCGGCCGGTGTGACCTTGATCCGCGACGGCTCCCAGCCGAGAACCGTTGCGGTCTGGCTGCGCATGGAGAAATGGCCCTGGGACGAGCACCAGAGATTGGCCCTGCCGTTCTGGCCGGCGTCGGCCACTGCGGCGTGCGGTTCGATGTAGCCCTGATGCACCGGCTTTGTGGTGAAGCTGCGCTCGACGACAACGTCGGCCTCGGCAAATCCGAGATCCAGATCACCGCGCTCCTGGGTGATCCTGGCCGCAACGTTCGACGGTTCCTCCGGAGGTGTCTCAAGGCCCCTGGTCATCAGGTCCGAATGGAGGAGCGGTGCACCGTCGGCCATCGCCTCGTCAACGGTCAGCACGTGACCGAGGACCTCGTAGGTGACGGTGATGGCCGCCGCGGCCCGCTGGGCCTCTCGACGGCTTGTGGCGGCGACCGCGGCAACCACATGCCCCTCGTAGAGCACCTTGTCCCTGGCCATGGCGTTCTTGGAGGCCATGACCTCGTCCGGCTTCGCCCCGGCCTCCGCAAGGTCGGGAAAGTCGGCGCCGGTGATGATCGCCTTGACACCGGGCATCGACTCGGCCTCCGCCGTGTCGATCGACACGATGTTGGCGTGGGCGTGTGGTGAGCGAAGGACCGCCCCCTCCAGCATTCCCGGCAGCATGAGGTCTGCACCGAACCGGGCCTTGCCGGTGACCTTCTCAAGGCCGTCCGGCCGGATCGGCCGGGTGCCGACCCACTTGTAACCGGGACTGGTCGCCGGTTCCTCGGTCACCGTCATCGTGATCCCTCCTCGTTCGGTCCGGCGTTGAGTTCTTCCGCCGCATCGAGCACGGCGCGGACGATCTTGTCGTAGCCGGTGCAGCGGCACAGGTTCCCGGCCAACCCGTACCGGACCTCGGTCTCGGTCGGGTCCGGGTTCCGGTCGAGCAGCGCCTTTGCCGCAATCAGGAAACCCGGCGTGCAGACCCCGCACTGAAGGGCGGCTCCTTCCAGGAAGCACTGTTGCAGGGGATGGAGTTCGCCGGCCTCGGCCAGCCCTTCGACGGTCACCACCGTCGCCCCGTCGACCTCGGGCGAGAAGACGAGGCAGGAGCAGGTGAGTCGGTCGTTCATCAGGATGGAGCAGGCCCCGCAGTCGCCGGTACCGCACCCCTCCTTGACGCCGGTCAGGCCCAGGTCGTCCCGCAGCGTGTTCAGCAGGGTGCCGGACTGGTCGCAGAGAAACTCGACGTCATCGCCGTTGATGGTTGCCGTTACGTGGGTTTTTGCCATGCTGGCTCCTCAGTTCCCAGCCGCTGCGGCCCGCGCAGCGGCGATCGTGGCCGCTCGTTTCGCCAGCACGCCGGCGACCTGACGGCGGTAGGCAATGGTGCCGCGCTTGTCGTCGATGGGGTTGCAGGCGGCGGACGCAGCCTCGGTCAATGCGGCGATCGCCTCGTCGGGGATGTCACCCTGCAGAGTGTGGCCGACGAGCGCAGCCGCACCGTCCGGTACCAGGACCGCGGTGGGGGCAACCGCACCGAGGGCGACCGTCGCGTCGGTGCAGACCCCGTCGCCGTCCAGGGTGACCCGAACACCGGCACCGACAACGGCGATGTCCATCTCCGTTCTGGGGATCATCCGGAGGTAGGCGTCACCGGTAAGCGGTGGCCGCCGATCGAGTTCGAACTCGACGATGAACTCCCCCGGCGCCAGCGAGGTTGTCCCCGGACCGGTCACCACCTCGGCGACCGGTGCGGTTCTGGTCCCCGACCCGTTTGCGACCACCGCCCGGACCCCGTTGACGATCATGGCCGGCACGGAGTCCGCTGCCGGGGATGCGTTGCAGAGGTTGCCGCCAAGGCTGCACCGGGTCTGGATCTGGTCGGACCCGATCAGCCCTGCCGCCTCGACAAGCCCGGGAAACTCTGCGGCCAGTTGCGCATGCTCGGTGAGCCGCACGGTCGGTGTGGCGGCTCCGATCACCCACTGCCGGTCGGAGACGGAAATGGCGGTCAGCCGTTCGATCCCCTTGAGATCGATCAGCACCTCCGGCTCCGGCCTGCCCGCCCGTATCTGGGGAATGACATCGGTGGCTCCGGCGAATACCTTCGCCGCAGGCGCGCCGGCCAGCAGCCCAACCGCCTCCTCCACCGTCTCCGGTGCCAGGTAGTTCACACCAACCCCCTTGATTCATTTGGTCGCCCGTCAGCCGACCAGGTGCTCACATCCAACCTAGCCGGTCGCCAAAACAGAACGGAAATTCGGATCTTGCGAGCCGGCGGAGTGCCGTGGTGAGACTGCCCGGTGGTGGGGTTCGATCAGCCGTCGGGATGCGGCGAGCCGACGAGGTTCGGCGGCTAGCGTCCGGAACCCTGGAGGGAGCCGGTGGTGAGGCTCTGGTCGAATGCGCCGACCATACAAACCACCTCGCGGTCGTCGTTGAGGTTCCACGAACCTTCGGTGGGGTACAACGCCCAGACGTCGAGCGCCGACTCCTCGTAGGTGATGCCGACAAATCCCTGGAAGCCGTCGAGGCAGTGGCGGAAGGCCAGATCGGTGATGACCTGCTCTCCGGGATACTCGCTGAAGGAGAGGTACGGCGTGTCGGTCACGTCGAACACCTCAAGTGCGTGGGCCTCCCCGCAGTCCGCGACGGTCACCGACGATCGGATCTCGGTGGCTTCGAACTGGTCGAAGTCGGCGAAGCACTGGCCTTCCGCAATGGCGTCCACCGATGTCCTGTCCTGGGAGCGGATGGCCAGATAGGCCAGGACCGCCACGATGGCCAGGCCGATGACACCGAGCACGATCCACGGGGCCCGACTCCTCGACGCGCTGGTGGCCGGCGGCGGGACCGCCATACGGTCCGGTTCCGGGTACGGACCAGGATCGAGCCCGGGGCCGGGGCCGCCCGGCGGTGGACCGAAGTGGTCGGGCGGTCCGGGAGGACCGCCGCCGATCGGTGGACCAAAACCGGGATCCGACTGTGCCTGGCCACCGCTGGGATCGAATTCTGCACCGGGCGGGGCAGGTGTGACCGGTGGGTCGAACCCGACCGGCTTCGGGGCGGGCGGTGGGGCGAATCGGTCGTCCTCGGGGGCGACCGGATCCGTTGGAGGCATATCGCCTGCGGGGATCACCGACGTCTGGTCCGCGGCCCCGAAGGTGTCGATCGGCGACGAGAACGAACGACCGTCACCGGGGATCCCGATGTCGCCCAGGGTTGGGGCATCGGTCATGTCCGGTACGTCGACCACCATGGTTTCCGCGGCGTCCGAGATCGGGGTCCGGACGTCGCCCAGTGCATCATCGACCGAGATGCCCTGGTCGATGCCGTCGAACGACGGCCCTTCTTCGGCGGCGCCCCCGGGGTTGAAATCGAGCAGTGCGTCTTCGGCCGCGGCGCCTGCGCGCTCCAACGGCGTGGCCGACGCCCGGTCACCGAGCGAACCGAGTCCGTCGGAAACACCGGACACACCGTCATCCAGCACCGAGGAGGCACCCTCGACGGCACCGGACACACCGTCATCCAGCACCGACGGCGCACCCTCGACAAAACCGGAGACGACCCCTTCGAGCGCGGAGGACGCACCGGATGCCGTTTGGCCGGCGACGTCCGCGACCTGGCCACCCAAACCGGTGATTCCGCCGTCAACGGAAGCCGCCGCGTTGTCGGCCGCGCCGACGACCGAGTCGGAAGCCCCGCCGATCGCACCGTCGGTGGCGGCGACGGCATCGTCGAATGCGTCGGTTGCCTCACCCCACCCGGTGGTGGCGTGGTCGACGGCCGCCGAGTCCGCCTGGTGGGACTCCGCTGCAGGATCCTCAACATGACCGGCCTGCTGGTTCTCCGCCTGGTCCCCCGAAACGGTCTGGGCAGCGGAGCCGGGGGCCACCGCCTCCGTCCAGGACGTGCCGTCCCAGTAGCGATACTGCGTACTGTCTCGGGGGTCGGTGTACCAGCCCGGTTCTGTCATCTCTTGTCTCCCAGCTCCAGACTCGATGCCATAACCGCCCTGAGCCTACCCGGCCAATGATAATCGCCGGAAGTGGGAGTCCGTGGCCGAGCCTGCAGCGGCGGCCCTACGGCAGTGACTGGACGCCACAAACTTCAAGGTTGTAGCGATCGATGGCGCTCAGTCCCGATTCCAGCGCCGAAATGTCGAGGACGGACATCAGCCGGGGATCGGCGAGCATCAGATCGAGATCCCAGCCCGTGTCGTGCCCGAGCTGAATGAAGAGCTCGAAGACTTCGGAGATCGACCGCATGTCGTCGCTGAGCTCAGGCGGTGCTGCGGCCCGCATCCGGCCGAACACGGCTGCGGATGTCTGGAAGCGGTCCTCCATCTCTGCCGGGGTCAGCCCGAAGATGTCCATCGAGAGCAGCTCGGACCCGGCGAGTCGGGCCTCGTCACACCACGGCGAATCGGGGTCACCGGTGAAGGGGCCGGGGTCGGCGAGGGAGTCCTCCTCCTCGTCGACCAGGGCGAGATCGGGGGGCGGCTCCGCAGCCGGCTCCGCCATGTCCTCGCCTGCAACCGACGTCTCCACGATCGCGGCGTCTTCGACGGACGGTTCGCTCCCGCACCCGAGCAGCACCGCACAGAGCGCGGCGAGACCGGTGACGAGTTGTAGGGGTCTTGGGACCACGATGTTGCTCCATGGGCGACCGTACGGCCGCACGTCGATCGGCGACTCGGCAGGCCGTCAGGCCCAACCGAACTCATGAAGCCTGTCGTCATCTATGCCGAAATGATGAGCAACCTCGTGCACAACGGTGATCAGCACCTCGTCCCGAAGTTCGTCGAAGTCCTCGCAGTCCCGACAGAGCGGAATCCGATACAGCGTGATCCGATCCGGGAGCGTGAAGTCGCCGTACGCCTCCCGTTCGGTCAGCGGCACCCCCTCGTAGAGGCCGTACAGTTCCTCCTCCGGGTGTTCGTCCTCTACGACGATCACCACGTTGTCCAGCAGCCGCCCGAGCTCCTCGGGGAGCAGGTCAAGGGACTGACCGACCAGTTCCTCGAACGGCTCCTGATCGATCGGGACCATGGGCCAACCGTACCGCCTCGTCCACCGGCTGTTCGATCAATCGGCGAGCGACGGCAGCTGGGCCAGCAGGTCGGCGGCCAGCGACGTCATGGCCTGCTCCTTCGGCCAGACGGCCCGGAGCCGTCGCTCGATCCGCAATCCGATGACGGGCACCTCGACGAGGCTTGCGGCATCCAGATCAGCGGCGACCGCCCGATGGCTGATGACCGTTGGCGCCCCGCCGGCGGTGACCGCGGCCCGAACCGCCGAGGTCGAACCGAGCTCCAGCGCGATGGGCGGCGGTGGGTGTCCCCGGCCCGCCAGGGCCTGCTCGAGCGCCTCCCGGGTACCGGAGCCGACCTCCCGCACGGTCAGCGATGTGGCCAGCAGCATCTCCAGAGAGATCGCCGCCAGCCCGGCCCAGGGGTGGGACGGCCCGACGACGGTCACCAGCCGGTCGAAGGCCAGGACCTGCTCATCCATGAACGGCACGACACCGGGAGACTCGATGAACCCAAGCTCGGCCCGCCCGGCCGCCAGACGATCCAGCACAACGGCGCTGTTGGCCACCTCGAGCTTCACCGAGTCGTCCGGTCGGTTTCGGAGGAACTGCTCCAACCACGGCGGCAGCAGATACTCGGCGATGGTGAAGCTGGCGGCGACCTGGAGGCGCCCCGTTCGCCTGCCTTTTAGTGCGGCGACACCGGCGTGCAGCTCATTCGCCGACCGCAGTACCTCCTCGGCCCACCCGGCCACCAGTGATCCGGCAGCCGTCGGGACCGACCCGCCAGGTGAACGGGCCAGTAGGGTCAACCCGAGCTGCCGTTCCAACGACCGGATCCGGGCGCTGGCCGACGGCTGCGTGATGTGATGGGCCGCCGCCGCCTTGGAGACGCTGCCCAGGTGCACGACGGAGACGAAGAGGTCGAGGGCCGAGAGTTCCGGCGTAGTGGGATTCAACGGCATTCGGACCTCCCTGACTCGGCTGGATCGGCCGGAATCGGTCACCGGACCTGTCGGCGGCCGGAACCCGACCTAAAGCCTCAGCCTATACCTAGTCATAGGCCACGTCTATGTCCCTAGAGGAACCACCCACCTACCGAATGACGGCCGGAGGGCCCACAGTCAAAGTGTGGCGCTCCCCCCAAAGACCCTCCCCACCCAGCCGGACCGGCCGGCCGCACCACAACGGGAGGTACGGCACCTGCCGCGTGCCGACGGCCCAACCGGCCCGGCGACAGGACTGTGGCTGGTCGCCTGCGGAGCCGCACTTGCGCTGGCGGTCGGCACCGTTGTTCCGATCTCGCCGCTGGTTCTTGCGGTTCTGGTCGGCATCATCATCGGCAATACCGGTCTGGCCAACGCCAGGACGGAAGCGGGCCTGACCTTCGCCGCAAAGCGGCTCCTTCGTGTCGGCGTGGTCCTTCTCGGCCTCCGGCTTGCCGTTGGCGATATCGCGACGCTCGGCCGGGCGGGGCTTTTGGTTGTGCTCGTGACGGTCGCCGTCACCTTCTTCGGTACACAGGCCATCGGCAGACGGCTGGGCCTGTCGCCGGACCTGTCGCTGCTGGTGGCGACCGGCTACTCGATCTGTGGGGCGTCGGCCATCGCCGCCGTCGAGGACGCAACGGACGCGGATGAGGAGGAGGTCGCCGTCGCGATCGGGCTCGTGACGCTGTTCGGCAGCCTGGCCATCGTGACGCTCCCCCTACTCGCCGGGCCACTCGGGCTCAGCGACGACCAGTTCGGGGCCTGGGCCGGCGCCAGCGTCCACGACGTGGCCCAGGTCGCGGCCACGGCATCGGCGGGCGGCGCATCGGTGGTTGCGGTCGCCATGGTGGTCAAACTGACCAGGGTGCTGCTGCTCACGCCGGTGGTTCTCGGGGTGAATCTCAGGCGGGCCGCCCTGGCAAGACGGTCGGACAGCGGGCACACGGCGAATGACACGGACACGGGGAGCGACGCAGCTGATCTGGCGGTGACCAGGCCACCGATCCTGCCCCTCTTTGTTGCCGGGTTCCTGGCCATGGTCGCACTGCGGACCAGCGGCATTCTTCCGACCGAAGTCGTTTCCGGCGCACGGTGGATTGAAGGTGTCCTGTTCGCCGCAGCGCTGGTCGGGCTTGGCTCCGGTGTGCGCTTAAACCGCCTGCGACGGCTCGGCCCGACCCCGCTCCTGCTCGGGTTCATCGCCTGGGTGCTGGTTGCGGCGATCTCCTACGGCGGTGTGCTGGCCGTCCTCTGACCGTGGCCGCAGCGCAGACGAAGCCGGTCAGACCCGCTCGAGCGGGTGATGCGGCACAGGCGGCAGGGCGACGGAGATGTTGTCACCGAGGGCGATCACACCGGACCGGACCACCACCGCCATCACACCGGCAAGCCGGATGAGCGAACCATCCTCGGCTCGATCGAGCACGGCCCCCGTGAGACCGTCCTGGAAGTCGTTCAGCTGACGGCACGGGTTGCGGAGGCCGGTCACCGAGAGGATGGTGTCCTCACCGATCGCCAGGGTGGCTCCGACCGGCAGGCCGAGCAGATCGATGCCCGAAGTGGTGATGTTCTCCCCCATGTCCCCTGCCGACACGGTGAACCCCCGGTCGGCCAGCAGCTCAAAGAGCTCGGCGTGGATCAGGTGGACCTGGCGAAGGTTCGGCTGGGTCGGGTCGGCCGCGACCCGGGAGCGATGCCGCACGCGGGCACCGGCATGTGCGTCGCCACTGACCCCGATGCCGGCGATGAGTTCAAGCTCGGATTCGCCGAACTTGTGGAAGCTGTGCTCCGTTGAGCGTTGGAGACCGACCACTGACGCCACCCGGCCAGCGTAGCCCCCGGCAAGGCCTGCGAATCGGGAACTATCGCGCCGAAGCCGAGGCGTCGGTCACGACCTCTTCCGCCCCGAGCAGCTCAAGGGGGTTGTAGGGATCGATCGGCTTGTGCTGCAGGGCAACCTCGGTGCCAAGGCCCAGCCGATCGGCGTGCCGCATGAAGAGCCTTGCGGCGATGAGGTCCTCATAGGACCACCCGGTCGAATCGAAGACGGTTCGCCGGTTCACCAGTTCCCGATGGGCGGGATCGGTCAGCACGGCGACCATGTCCGGGCCCACCTCCGCCGGATCGAGTTGCTGGGACTCACCCTCCGCCAGGCACTGGGCCCGATCGTCGGGCACAACAACTGCGCCGCGCAGATACTCGATCGGCAGTTCGACCTTGCCCGGGAAGTCGGAGCCGACGGCGTTGATGTGCAGCGACGGCTTGGCGACGCCGAGGTCTATGACCGGGCCGTGGTCGACCTCCACCGAGGTGCAGGTGCACAGCACGTCGAGGGCTTCGGCCCCGGCCGCCAGATCGGCGACGTCCACCACCCGGGGAACGACACCGTCGGCCAGGGTCCCCGGGGGCAGCCGGTCGGCCAGACTGGCGGCAACGGCCGAGTCGGTGTCGGCGACGTGCAGGGCGGCGATCGGCCTGACCCGGCTGATGGCCAGGATCTGGGTCACCGCCTGGGCCCCGCAGCCGACAACACCGAGGGTGATCGGACCCGGCGGTGTGAGCGCGTCGGTCATGACCGCCGAGGCCGCCCCGGTCCGTAACGCGGTCAGCATCGTGGCCTCGCAGACCGCAACGAGGCGGCCGGTGGCGGTGTCGTAGACCGAGGTGGTGGCCAGAACGCTCGGCAGTCCGCAGCCGGCCGGGTTCTCCGGGTGGTACGCAACGGTCTTGATGGCGACAAGGTCGCCGACGGTCATCGCCGGCATCCACTCGACAAGCCCCATCTGTGGGTTTCGGTAGCTGAAGCCGTCCCTGGCGAGGTGGGCAACCTCCGTGTCCCGGTACGCGGTGAAGCCGTCCCGCAGCGCATCGATCAACTCGTCGACGAACCGGCCGAGACCGACCGATTCGATGACCGAGGTCAGATCGTGAACGTCGAGGCAGCGTGTCACCAACCCCGGCGACGCCACCCCTGGCGTCATCAAGTCGGGTGCCGCCACCCCTGGCGTCATCAAGTCGGGTGCCGCCACCCCCGTTTGTTCCGGCCCCGGCGTCACCAGCCCGGACCCGTCGCCCGTCTCCCCGCCCCGCATACCCATGCGTCTACCTCCGGCAGGTATTCGCCACCGGCGGTCGGATTGGATGCGCCGATGTCGAGACCGGACCGTCGGCCGATCGATCAGCGGGTGAACGCAAAGAAGAGGAGTACAAACAGCCCGATCGCCGCCACCACCGCACCCGGGTCCATGAAGGAACCACCCCGGTCATAGACCACCCGGGTCGGCACCTTGGTCCGCCCGGTCAGCAGAATGGCAAAGCCGATTGCCCCACCGAGCACTAGAGCGGTCAGCGGGCTGTCGGCCAGTGTCCCGGCGACGATGATCGCCAGCCCGGCGGCGACCGCTGCGGCCACAACCGTCGCCAGCGGCCAGGTGGTTGTGGGGTTGACCAGCGAGACCCGGCTGGCAATCGGTTTCCGCGCCCGCAGCACGAAGTACCCGACGATCAGGATGGACAGCACCGCCGCAGGCTGAGATTCCACCGGCTCATCATCGTTCGTGAACGACCTACAACGCAAAAAGATTACGTTGTCTCGACCCGACCTGTGCTACATCGACATCCGACCGGGCGACTACCATGCGTGTGGCAACGGGCACAGTGGCCATCGTTGGAGACGAGCGGGGGACCGATGCCAGTGACCAGCAGCGAACATCCGAAGCAACGGGCGCGGTGACAAACCAACGCCTCGCGCCATTCGTCTGCCGTCTCACCGTTGAACTGGCCGAACGTCCAGGATCCCACTGGACCGGCCTGGATGGTTCGATGCTGTCGGCCGACATCTCCGGTTTCACCGCGCTGTCGGAGCGCCTGGCGGCCAAGGGAAAGGCAGGAGCGGAGGAAATCACGGTCCTGCTCAACACCTGCTTCGAGGCCTTGATCGGCGCCGCCTATGACTACGGCGGGGAGATCATCAAGTTCGGCGGCGACGCACTCCTGGTGCTCTACCGGGGCGAGGAACACGAACGCCGGGCGGCAAACGCCGCGCTGGCGATGCAGCGGGCGCTGGTGTCCTCCCGAGCGGCACGGGACGCCAACCTCACCATGACCGTCGGTGTCGGCACCGGCCCCTTCGACGTCTTCCTGGTCGGCGGGGACCATCGGGAGCTGCTGATCACCGGTCGGGCCGCCAGTCGGGTCATCGAGCTCGAAGGCGGTGCGGACAAGGGCCAGACGCTGGCCGATGATCACATCGCCCGGTTCCTCCCCGCCCGGTTCGTCGTCGGCGAGCGGGCCGGCGGCCGAATCATCAGCGGCGACCCGGAGATGGCACAGACCGGCAGTGTGGACCGCGACCTCGGCGAATCCCCGCTCGAGCGGTTCGTGCCGGCCGCGGTGGTTGAGCAGCTTGACGCCTTCGCCGACCTCGGCGGTGAGCATCGGCTGGTGACCGTCGGTTTCTGCATGGTCACCGGCATCGATCAGGCGATCCGCGACATCGGCGCCGAAGACGTCGCCGTCGCCCTCGGCGACCTCATCGACAATGTCGGCCGGGCGGTCGACACCTACGGCGGGGCGGCCCTGCACACCGACATCGCCGAGGACGGCTTCAAGTTCGTGCTCTGTGCCGGGGCGCCGCTCAACACCGGCAACACCAGTGATTCGATGCTGCGGGCGGCGTTGGAGATAGCCACCCATGACGGTCCGTTCACCATCCGGCAGGGGGTGCAGACCGGGCGGGCCTACGCCGGGTTCCTCGGCAGCCGGTATCGACGGACCTACACGCTGATGGGCGATGTGGTGAACACCGCGGCCCGCATGCTTGGGGCGGCGGATCACCGGGACGTCATCGCGGTTCAGGACGTCATCGCCGACACCCGGTCGTGGTTCAGCTCGGAGGAGCTGCCGCCGTTCACGGTGAAGGGCAAGACAGAACCGATCGTCGCCCACCGGGTGGTCGGTGTCGAGGACAACGTCCGGCAGGCCTCCCCCGCTGCGGCCAGAGTGGGTGGAGAGGACGAACTGGCAGCGGTGGTCACGGCGATCGACCAGGGCAACGACGGCCCGGGTCAGGTGGTTGACCTGACCGGCGGTCCCGGGGCGGGCAAGACGCGGCTGATCGAGGACGCCATCGACCACGTGCTCAGCCGGTCGACGGTCGAGGAGGTCGAGCGGGCGCTCTTCCGGGCCAGCGCGCCACAGTTCGGGGCCGGTGTCCCCTACGGCCTGGCCAGGCCACTCCTCCGATCCGGACTGGGCATCGACAGCTTCGCCGACGCGGCCTACGCCGGCGAGGTCCTGACCAAGGTGGTGCAGGAGCGGGCGCCGGACCTGGCCCCGATGTTGCCGTTGCTGGCGCTGCCGACCGGTGCGGAGGTTGCCGCCACCCCGGAAGCGGACGCCATCGGCGAGGATTTCCGGCGGGCGAGGATGCACGACGTGGTCGTCGAGCTCATCGACAGGCTGGTGCCGACCGCCGCGGTCATGATTGTCGAGGACCTGCAGTGGGCGGACGACGGATCCCGCCAGCTGGTCGAGCATCTTGCGCAGGTGAGCACCGATCGACGTTGGACGCTGCTGATCAGCCGCAGGCCGGACACCGAGCAGGCACCGGCTCTCGGCGATCACGTCATCCCGATTGCACTCGAGGCCCTGACGGACGATCAGGTCAGGCGGCTGGCGGTGGCCACTGCGGACGAGCCGCTGTCCGACGAAGCGCTCCGGTTGATCGTCGATCGGGCCAACGGCAACCCACTGTTCACCGTTGAGCTGGGACGAGCCATTGGACGGGGTGGGGACGTGGTCCCGGACTCGGTGGAGAAACTCCTGGCCGCCCGGGTCGACAGCCTGCCGCCCCAGGCTCGGCGTATCGTTCGGCTTGCCTCGGTACTCGGCACCCGGTTCCGCCTCAGCACCCTGCGGGCCATCGTCGACCAGGCGGAAGCCACCGGCCTGTCGGACCCGGCGCTGTCCGGCATCCTGGAAGCCACCGGGGACAACGAATGGGCGTTCTCCCAAACCTTGTTCCGGGACGCGGCGTACGAAGGATTGCCGTACGCCACCCGCCGGTCGTTGCACACCAGGATCGGGAACCACCTGGAAGCCGGGGCGGCCGCAAACATCGAGGAGCTGGCCGCCATTCTGGCCTGGCATTTCGAGCAGGGACGGCTCCACCGCAAAACCTGGGCCTACGGTGTCCTGGCCGGAGATAGAGCGATGCGACTGTCGTCACCGGTGGAGGCCATCGAGGCCTACCAGCGGGCACTGGCAGCCGGACGGTGGCCGAAGGCGGTGACAAAACGCCAGCGCAGCAGGGTTGCGTCCCTCCTGGGCGATGCCGCAGAGCGGGCGGGCCGCTTCGACCTGTCCGCCGAGGCCTACCGGACGGCACGGAAGCTGCTGGTGCCCGGTGACCCGGACCGGCTGCCGCTGTTCAGGAAACAGGGGATTCTCGACGAGCGCCAGGGGCGGTACGACGGTGCGGTCCGGTGGTACCAACGAGGACTGCAGGCGGCGTCCGAACTGGACCATGACTACCCGAACGAACCGGCGGAGCTGGCGGTTGCCACCGCCGGCATCCGCTTCCGCCAGGGCCGCTACGACCAGTGCTGGGACGCCGCAGCCGGGGTGGCCGCGGACCCAACAAACGCGGTGGCCGCCCGGTTCCGGGCCCATTACATCTGCCAGCTGGTCGGCACGTTGCAGGGCAGACCGGAGACGCCCATCCATGCCGCCCGGGCAATGGAACTGGCCGAGGACTTCGACAACCCGGTGATGGTTGCCAACCTCTACAACAACCTCGGCATCGCCTCCTACTACGCCGGACGGTGGGAGGAGGCCGTTGACCTCTATCAGCGGGGCTACGAACTGCGGGACGCCAGCGGCGACATCGCCGGATCGGTGATGTCGCTGAACAACATCGGCGAGGTCCGCTCGGACCAGCAGCGCTTCGCCGAGGCGGAGGAGCTGTTCACCACCGTGGTCCGGCGGTCGGAGGCGGCCGGGTATGCGGTCATGATCCACGCCGGCCGCTCGAACCTCGGCCGGCTGCTCGGCCGCATGGGACAGGTTGATCGGGCCAGAGAACTACTGAAGGCCGCGCTCGCCGACTTCCGGAGTCAGGATGCTGCAGTGTTCGCCGCCGAGGTCCAGCTTCGGCTGCTGGAGATCGAGAAACCCGGCCGGGAGACCGTCGAGCAGGCGCAGGCGCTGCTGGCCGAGGTGGCCGACGTCGGTGCCGGGGCAACGGTGGAGATTCCGACCAGGCGCATGCTGGCCGTCGGCCTCCATGCATCCGGCGACGCATCGGCGGCGGCCGAGATCGAGCGGTCGATCGCCATGGCCAGAGAAGAGCAGCTGAACTTCGAGCTGGCCCTCGGCCTTGCCGTCGCAGCAACGATCGCCACGGCCGAGGGCCGGACCGGAGACGCCGAGGAGGCCAGGGAGGAAGCCGACGACCTGGCCATGTTGCTCGGTATCGAGGGCGAAATCACCGGTTAGGCGCGGCCGGTGACGCCGGGCCCGGCGCCGGCCGGGCACCAGCGATCAGGCTACCGTTCGCAGTCGACGAACGTATCGGTACCACCGCCCGCCACACACCGGTCGTTGTCGGCGCCACCGTCAAGACCGTCGTCGCCCGGGCCGCCACGCAGGAAGTCGTTCCCGCCCCGGCCCTTCAGGTCGTCGTTGTCCCGGCCGCCGTTGA
>JBCCGJ010000058.1:0-21507 GCA_039029335.1 Actinomycetota bacterium
TACCACAGCCGGTCGGACGTCGTGACCGACATGGTGGCGGTTGAGATGCAGTCCACAGACCCGGACGCGATGGCCGAGCGGTGGAGCGTTGCGCTCGGCCGGACCGCCGACAACCGGGTCATGGAGCTGGAGGACGCAACAATCCGGTTCGTCGCCGCCGACGACGGCCGAGGTGACGGTCTTGCGGCAGCCGATCTGGTGGCCACCGACCGGTCACGAGCGGGTGAGGTCCTCCAACTGTGCGGCACCCGGTTCAACCTGGTCTGACGCATCAGCCTCCGGCCGTCTGCGGACCGGCGGGTCCATCCACCAGCTCAGGCCGAGCAGCACCAGCATCGCCACAGCGGCGATGGCCCACGCCGGGCCTGCCCCGAGCCAATCGAACAGCGCCGGGGCGGAGAACGCCCCGACCGCAGCGGCTGCCGATCCACCGGCTTCGGCAAGACCCTGACCGGCCGCGGCGTCCCGTTCACCGGACGCCTCGGCGATGGCCGACTGCGAACCGGGGGAGAGGATCGCCTCCATCAACCCGTGCGGTACCGCAACGGCGAAGATGATCCAGACCACACCGGCGTACCCGTACGTGGCCATCATCGGCACCGTGATGAGCGCAGCCACCAGCGACGACCACCGGGCCCCAACCCGGTCGGTGAGCCGGCCGGCCTGGCGGGCCACGATCAGCATCGGCAGGGCGAACGACGCCAGCGAGAACGAAATCAGGGTGGTCGATGCGCCAAGGTCGTCCAGGTGAACAGCCCAGAGCGGTTCGAACACGCCGATCGAATACCGGAACGACACAACCACCAGGAGCGCGGCGAACACCCGCCGGTCGAGCAGTAGTCGGCGGATGACCCGCCGATCCCGTCGATCGCTCGGCCGTCCGGTTCGCGGCGCCTCCGGCAATCGGATGCCCGCCATCGACAGTCCGGTCACCGCGGTCAGCACCCCGAACACGAGGAACGGCAGGCGGACGTCTCCCAGCACGGTGAGCAGGCCAGCAATCGGCGGGCCGAACACAAACCCGGCGAGGTAGGAGCCGTAGAACGTGCCGAGTCGTTCACCCGGGTTGCCGTGGGCGCTGATGATGACGGCCCGCCGCGCCGCGGGGATGATCATGCCGACCGCCGCGCCCAGCAGCGAGCGGGCGCAGATGAACTGCCACAGTTCGGTTGCGGCGGCGAACCAGAGCAGTCCGACCGCCGCACAGGCCAGACCGGCTCGCAGCAGTGCCGTCGCGTACCCCCGGTCGGCGTAGCGGGACAGCGTCAGCTGGGTGACCAGGCCGCTGAGGAACGCGGTCCCGGCGATCCAGCCGATCGAGGCGGTGGACAGGTTGTACCTCTGTTCGAGCTCGGCGAACAGCGCGAAGACCGATGAGATGCCCGCCATCGTGATGCCGGCGGCGATGTAGAGCCGGAGGAGCGGGCTTGGCTCCCGATCGGTTGTGCTCACCGGCTGTTGTCGACCGGGCTGTTTGTAAAGAGTGCGTCGATCGTGTCGAACGCCACGCCGTCAACGTTGGCAAGCTCGGAGTTGGCTGCGCCGCCGAAGTCCTCGAGGGCCAGCTCCTCCCGAATCGGCACGCTGACTGCGGCCAGGCCGTCGTCGATCGGGATACCGGTGGCGTCGGCCACCCGGACAAGACCGGAGAACGCGGTGATCGTGGCCACGGCATGACCCGTGGCATCCGGGCCGATCGCGTCAAGCAACGCCGTCCGCAGTTCGTCGACGTCCTCGGTGGCTTTCACGACGGCCTCGCTGAAGGTGAGCAGGAGCTCACCGTGGTCAAGGCCGGACCGGTCGGGATCCTTGCCGACGGTGGTTGCCAGGTTGACGTCCAGTCCGACCGCTTCGCTGCTCGCACGGAGCAGCGTTGTGTGGGCGGTCGTTCAATAGAAACACTCGTTGAGGGCCGCAACCCGACTGGCCACCAGCTCCACCTGGGGCCTGCTGAGCGGTGTCTCCCACTGCAGGTCGGCGAAGCCGGGACTGGAGTAGGCGGGTACCGAGACGGTCCGGAACAGTGTGTTGGCGTCAGGGACCAGGCTCAACGCCCGGGCCACGTTTGCTGCCGGGAACGGGTCGAGGGCTCGGACGTGGGCGCCGATGTCACCAAGTCCGTCCGGCTCTGTTCTGGCCGGCTCCCCATCGATCGGTTCGGGGAACGGTTCGGGGTCGAGGCCCATCGCCTCGGCGAAGACGTCGACCATCACCGTGACCGCCACGATGCCGATCAGCTCGACGTAGGGTCCTTCACCGATCGCTGCGATGGCCGCATCGGCCTTGGCCCGATCGATCGAACCGGCGTCGAGGGAGACCAGGTCAACCACCTCGGCCGTCGCCTCCGAGATACCCGCCGCAGGCTCAGTGGTCCTGGCCCACGGCGGTGTCGCCCGGGCGGCGAACATCGTTCTGGCCCGGGCGGCGATGGCCAACCGCTCAACGCCGGTGAACCAGGTGCCGGGTTCGGCGAGGAGCGCCCACGCCGTCCGATGGGATTCGAGGATGTCGTCGCGGACCGCGATCGGCGACGACGAGTAGTCAAAGCCGTCCATGCCCGCAGCTTAGGACCCCGTGCCCGTACGGTCACGCTCACGACGGCAGCGGATGATCGACCCGAGGTGGAACGGGGGAGGAGGGCCGACCTGAAGCGGCGGATAGACCGAGGGCGGCACGGAGATGTCGGCCACAAACAGCTCGCCGACCGTGGCCGCCGAACGGAGACCGATCTTCGGCATGGCCAGGGTCAGTGTTGCGTCGGCCCGGACCACCGCACCGGGGCCGTCACCGGTGGTCACATCAAGACCGGACGGTGTGTCGAGGCTGACCACCGATCCGGACTGCGCCGCCAGCCAGTGCATCAGCTCGGCGGCCCGTCCACGGGGCGCGCCCCTGAGGCTGTAGCCGATCAGGGCATCGACCACCACCGACGCCTCGCGGGGTTCGTCGTCGATCGGAACGGCCATACGCTCCAGGATGTCCAGCTGGTGGCGTGGCACGCCGGTCAGCGCCCCGGGCAGCCTGCTGAGCACAACCGCAACCGTCACCCCGTGGTTCGCCAGATGCCGGGCCGCGACCAACCCGCCGCCCCCGTTGCCGCCCGACCCGGCAAGCACGGTCACCGTTTCCGGCCGATAACGGCTGACGATCAGCGACGCCAGGTTCCGGCCTGCGTTCTCCATCATCTGGATCAAACCGATGCGCAGATCCTCCACCATCACCCGGTCGACCTCGATCATGTCGGCCTCGGTCAACCAGCCGATCTGGTCCGCTTCGACGGTTGGCAAGTGATCGGCCGAAGAACCTGAACTCATCGGGTCACCGTACCCGTCGGGGCGGGACCTCGCCGCCGACCACGAGCTGTACATCGGCATCGCCCGGTGACAGGATGCTGCCGTGGTGGACACGACGATGCCGGACCCGTACCGCAGCCACACGTTCGACGAGCTCTGCAAGCTGCCCATCGCCTACCGGGACGACCTCTTCGCCGGCCAGGTGGTGCTCATCACCGGCGCAGCCGGCGGCATCGGGACCGCCATGTCGGTCCTCTTCGGTCGCCTCGGCGCCACCATCGTGGCCTGCGGCCGAACCGCCGAAACGCTTGCGACGCTTGCCGGGAACCTGGGACGGATCGGCGTTCCGGTCCACACCGAGGTCATGACGATTCGGGACCCGGATCAGGTGGTGTCGCTCATCGACGGTGCCCATGACCGCTTCGACAGAATCGATCACGTCATCAACAACGCGGGCGGCCAGTTCTCCAGCCCCGCCCTGGACATCACGCCAAAGGGCTGGCATGCGGTGGTGGAGACGAACCTCTACGGCACGTGGTACACGATGCAGGCGGCCGCTCGCCGCTGGGTCGCCGACGGGACCGGGGGCAATGTGGTGAACATCTCCACCATCCAGGGCAGGGCGTCGGTGGGAATTCCTCACACTGCGGCGTCTCGGGCCGGTGGGGTGGCGCTGACCAGATCGCTTGCGGTCGAGTGGGCACCGTACGACATCCGGGTCAACTCGATTGCGGTCGGTGTTGTCGCCAGTGAGGGGCTGCAGACCTACCCGGACGAGGCCAAGGCCAGCTTCGGTCACAACCCGATGCGGCGGCTCGGCGATGTGTGGGACGTGGCCCAGGGCGCGGCCTACCTGGCGGGCCCGACCGGTGCGTTCGTGACCGGCACCCACCTGGAGATAACCGGCGGCGAGCACGTCTGGGGGGAGTATTGGCCGCTCGGCAAACCGGACTACTTCCAGATCGACGAGACCCCGGGGGACGGACCGTGACCGAAACAGCAACTGGGACCAAAACAGCAGGCGGGACAAGAACCAAAAACACAGCCAACACGATCAAGGGTCGGGTTGCGGTGGTCGGCATCGGAGAGACCACTTACTACAAGCGCGGCCAATCCCCCGATCCGGAGTTCAAGCTGGTCCTGCGGGCGATCCTGGCCGCCTGCGAGGACGCCGCCATCAGCCCTCAAACGCTTGACGGTTTTGCGTCCTACTCGAACGACCGGAACATGCCGGCCAGACTGGCCAACGCCCTCGGGCTCCCCGAGCTCCGGTTCTCCAACATGCAGTGGGGCTCCGGCGGCGGGGGAGCGGCGGCCGCCATCGGCAACGCGGCCGCCGCGGTCGCCGCCGGATACGCCGACTGTGTTGTCGCATACCGGGGCCTCGCCCAGGGCCAGTTCGGACGGTTCGGCTCCGGCGCCAGGACAAACACGATCAGCGGACCGCCCGCCTTCACCGTCCCCTACGGGGTCATGTCCCCGGCCCAGATCTATGCCATGCGGACCACCCGACTGCTGCACGACCACAACATCTCCCCGGACACGCTGAAGGCGATTTCGCTGGCCGCCTACCACCACGCCCAGAACAACCCCCGGGCGGTGATGCAGGGCCGAACCCTCGACGGTGAGACCTACGACCAGGCTCGTTGGATCACCGAACCGTTCCGGCTCTACGACTGCTGCCTGGAGAACGACGGTGCAGCGGCGGTCATCGTCATGAGTGCGGACCGGGCCAGGGACATCACCGAGACCCCGGTCTATCCGCTGTCGGTCCAGCAGGGTGGCCCCCACCGGTCGGGGGCCACGGTCCACAACGAACCGGACTACGCCACCTCGAGCTTCAAGACGATGGTGCCGCACCTGTACGGGCAGGCCGGGGTGACACCGGAGGACGTGGACGTGGTCCAGTCGTATGAGAACTTCACGGGTGGGGTCGTCATGAGCCTCATCGAACACGGATTGTGCAGCTACGAGTCGGCGAACGAGGTGCTGACGTTCGAGAACCTCATCGCCCCGGGCGGCGGGCTGCCGCTGAACACCAGTGGCGGGAACCTCGCCGAGTGCTACATGCACGGGCTCGGCCTGCAGATTGAGGCGATTCGTCAGATCCGGGGTACGTCGACCAACCAGGTGGACGGAGCCCGGGTGGCGCTGGCCAACGCCGGACCGATGGTCGAGGTTGCCAGCACCGCCATCTACGGCACGGAGGAGACGCTCGCATGACCGACGAACCGGTGGTGGCCGAGCAGTCCAACCCGGCCCCCTATTTGGCACCCGGTCTTGCCGCCCCTCGCCCGGCCAGGGACGGGCTGGACAAACCGTACTGGTCCGGCACCCGGGACCACGTGTTGCGGGTCCAGCAGTGTGAGGACTGTGGGACCTTTCAGTGGGGACCGGAGTGGATGTGCCACCGGTGTCAGAGCTTCAACGTCGGCTGGGTCGAGGTGGCCGGCCGTGGCGTGATCTACAGCTGGCAGCGACCCCATCATCCGGTTCACCCGGCGCTTGCCGATCAGGGTCCGTACATCGTCGTGGTGGTCGAACTGCCGGAGGCCGGCGGTATTCGGATGGTCGGGAACCTGTTGGGCGATCCGCTGCAGGACGTGGTGATCGGCACACCGGTGGAAGCGGTGTTCGAGGACCACGACGACGGCGATCCGCCCTACACCCTGGTCCAGTGGCGGACCGTCTGACCCGAAGCGGGAAGCGGTGTTCGAGGACCACGACGACGGCGATCCGCCCTACACCCTGGTCCAGTGGCGGACCGTCTGACCCGAGGCGGAAGCGTCACGGTGTGTCAGCCGATCGGCAGTTGATGCGACCGCTTCACCACCTTCATCGCCAGCTGCGAGGTCAGCGTCTGCACGTGGGGGAGTCCGGCCAGCGTGTCGAAGTACAGCGCTTCGAAGGCCGCGGCGTCCGCGGTGACCACCCGCAGGAGGTAGTCGGGTTGGCCCATCATCCGCAGCACCTCGACGATTGCCGGGATGTCGGCGACCGCCGATTCGAATTCCTCCATCGAGGCCCGTGTCACCGCCGAGAGCGTGACCCACACCAGCGGTTCGTAGCCGGAGCCGGTGCGCTCGCGATCGACCAGGGCTGTGTATCCGGTGATCAGCCCGGACCGCTCCAGGTTCCTGACCCGGCGAAGGCAGGGCGACGGGCTGAGGCCGACCAGGTCGGCCAAGTCGTTGTTGGCGATTCGGCCGTTGGCCTGCAGGTGGAACAGGATGTCTCGATCTATCTGATCCATAGCAGCCGATGCTACCGATATGCCCGACTGGGGAGATATCGGTCATCCGCTGTCGAGCCGCTCGGACAATACTGGTACCACGCAACGAGGAGCCGCCATGTCAGATCAGCCCGTACATGACACAACACCCGATCAGGAGACAGGCGGTGAACCGGCCTATGCGGTCGTGTGGCCCGGCTCGGCGATGGGGGTTCAGGCCCGGCGAGCGGCTCCCCGGCTGGCCTCGCTTGATGGGGCCCGAGTGCTGTTCCTCTGGGACTACCTCTTCCGCGGTGATGAGCTGTTCCCCGTTCTGGAGAAGGAGTTGGTCGCCCGATACCCGGGCGTCGCGGTGATCGGCCACGAGGAGTTCGGCAACACACACGGCTCCGACGAGGTGACCAGGATCGCTGGTCTCGGGGAGTTCCTCACCGACCGCCGGGTCGACGCCGTCGTCTCCGGGATGGGCTGTTGAGGTAGCTGCACGCCCGCCGTGATGCGGGCATCCATCGCCGCCGAGACCGCAGGTGTGCCCTCGGTCTCCATCGTCTGCCCGGGGTTCGAAGGCCAGGCAACCGCCACCGCCCGAGGTCATGGCTTCGATGACCTCGCCCTTGCCGTGACGGCCGGGCATGTCGACGCCGTCTCCACCGAGCAGCTGATCGAGGACTTCATCGCCATCACCGTCGACCAGGTCATCGGCGGCCTTGTCCCCGGCGGCCGGGTCACAGGCGGCCTCGTCCCCGGCGGCCTTGTCCCCAGCGGCCGGGCCACCGGCGACCGGGCGATGGCGGGCGAAGCGGACATCGCACCACCGGATGCGTCCGAGGTCGGCGCAGGCGCCGTCGCCGCAGAACCGGCCGCCAGGGACATCGTGGCCACCGGCTCGATCGACGAGATCAACCGGATCTTCGTCGAGCGGGGTTGGTCGGACGGTTTGCCGATCGTCCCGCCAACCGTTGAACGGATCGAGCGTTTCCTCGCGCCGCTCGGTCACGACCCGTGGCGTCGCATCGGCATCGCCAAGTCCTCCGGGCGGGACATGACGGTCTGGTCGGTCGTGGTCAACGCGGTCATGGCCGGCTGCCGGCCGGATGACCTGCCGGTCCTGCTGGCCGCAGCGGAGATCCTGGCCGATCCGGCCTATGGCATGGAACACTCCGGCAACACAACCGGAGCGGACGCATTGATGATCCTCAACGGCCCGATCATCACCGACGGCGGCTTCAACCACGGACCGGGGGCGCTCCGGGAGGGCAGCCCGCCGAACACCCGTATCGGACGGTGGCTCCGGCTGTACCTGCGCAACGTCGGAGGATTCACCGCCGACCAACACGACAAGGCGACGTTCGGGAACAGCGCCCGGGTGGTCCTGGCCGAGGACGAGGCCGCCCTGGCCGAGATCGGCTGGGAACCGCTGGCCGCCGACTTTGGCTTTGCCGCAGGGCAGGACGTCCTGACGATGGCCAGGATGAACAGCGGGTTGATCATCGGGAGCGTCTTCGGTTCCTCGCCCGACGAGCTGCTGCCGTATCTCGGTGACGGGCTTGCCAGGGTCAGTGGCTGGGACCTCACCCACAACTACGGCCTCGGAAACGGTCAGTTCCGGCCACTGCTGGTACTGTCTCCCGTGCTGGCCCGGATCTTTGCCGCTGCAGGCTGGTCGAAGGACGAGGTGAAAGCCGGTTTGTTCCGGCACGCCAGGATTCCGGCGTGGCGGTACGAACACCTCATCGGTCGCTGGAGCAATCTGACCGCCGGTCGCCGGACCCTGGTCGACCTCGTAGCGGAGGGCGGGCTGCCCGACGAATTTGCCCGGTCCGCCGACCCGGACCGGTTGGTGCCGGTCGTGGTCGATCCGTCCCGATTCCTGATCGCCGTCGCCGGTGACCCGAACCGAACGAATGCCTATGCGTTCAGCAATGACGGCCCCCACGGCGACTACACCGCGTCGGCCATCGATCGCCGGGTCTCCGACGACCTGGCCTGCGTCGTGCCGGGCGCCTGAGTGCTGCGTAGCGGGCCTGGATCGAACCGGCCTCATCGGCCGTACCGATAAGCCACATCTGTTTCAATTTGGTTTCAGTCAGGAGCGACTTCCGCTCGCCCGGTGGGGCTAAGATCTCCATTCTGTGACGACAACGGCGGGGAAGCTCGTGTGCACGGCGATGGCGATCGTGCTCGGCTTGGTGGTGCTGCAAACGCTGCCGGACCGGGACGGTTCCCAACAGGTCGACTCGGTACGGGGTACGCCTCCACCGGAGGAACGCGTCGCGTTCGGCGGGCTCAACACCCCGCCGGCCCTTCGGGTGGCCGGGGTCGACCCGATTACCGGCTCAACCGCAGGTGAGACCCCCGACGGGGGCGATGGGTCCGGCGCGGCCGAATTCGGGCAGGCGGCCACCGACACCGGCACCGGCACCGGCACTGCGGACGGCGGTCCACCGCTGCTCCGGGTCAACCCGACCGACGACAGGACGGCAACGGCCACGACGGGTCTTGTCCCCCGACCGACCATCGCCGAGGACCCGGTCGACCTGCCATCCCCGGTCACCGGTCAAACGGTTCCTGCGGCCGGCGGTGGGAGCGGCACCGCGCCCACCACGCCAACCGTTCCGCCCCCGTCGTCGGAAACCACGGCCCCGTCCTCGGAAACCGCGGCCCCGGTTCCGAGCACGCCGAGTCCCGGGCCGACGGTTCCCCCGACCTCCGGCTCAAGCCCCACGTCGCCGCCAACCACCACACCCACCAACACCACACCGACAACCGGCGCAACGTCGACCACCGCCCCGGCATCGACCGAGCCACCACCGTCGGCCACCTCTCCGACAACGGCGCCGCCGACCAGCCCCGGCCCTACCAGTCCACCGCCGTCGCCTCCCACAACCGCCGACCCACCGGACGTCCCGCCACCGGGCGGCCTCACCGGCCGGCTCTACACGGGGTGGTGCCGGTCCGGGCTGCTTACCACCCCCGGGGTTTCCGGCTCCGCGGTGACAACGGTCGATCCCGGCGAGTCCATTCAGGCTGCGATCGACGGATCGCCCGGCGGTGTCGTCGAGCTGGCCGCCGGCGTCCACACCATCTCGGCCCCGTTGCGGATGCGGTCCGGGGTCATCGTGCGGGGCGTGAGCAGGCAGGCGGTAATCCGGACCGGCTCGTCGATGGACCAGATGGTGGAGTTCGGCGGTGGGTACACCGGCGGCAGTGTCGGCTCGCTGTCCCGGGCCGGTCAGTACTCACGGACCATCACGACCACCGGCGCCACGCTGAGCCCGGGCCTGTGGCTCATCGGCGGAACCTCGGGTGGTCAGTTGGTGCGTGTGCTGTCGGCCAGCGGCACAACGGCAACGCTGGAACTGCCGCTCACCCAGGACTTCAGCGGGTACACCATCGCCCCCCAGCGAGACCCGATCACCCGGTCCGGCCTCGAGCGGGTGAAGCTCGAACCGAAACACACGGTTCGGGACCTGGTCATGCTGCGGTCGGCGTACGACGTGTGGATCAACGACGTTGAGACCGACGGGTCCGGCGGCCAGGTCCGCTCGGCGGTGTACCTCCGGCAGTCCTACCGGGTTGCGATCTACAACGGCGACTTCATCACCGCCAGAGAGCTCGGCGACGGCGGCCAGGGCTACGGCATCAACATCGCAAACAACTCGTCGAACGTGGTTGTCGAGGGCAACCGGCTGGAGCGGTTCCGCCACTCAATCCTCCTCCACGCCGGCGCCGCGGGCAACGTGGTCCGCAACAACCGCAGCGAGACGCCCCGGCACCCCAACTTCGTCGAGGGCGGGCCGGCGGACATCTCGTTCCACGGGTACGCCTCCGGCAACCTGGTCATCGGCAACAGCATCGAACGCATCCAGCTCACCGACGCAGGACGGCCCGGCCCCAACAACGCAGTCGTCGGCAACACCCTTCGGGTCGGTCCGCTGACGTTGGACAACGGCGTCGACAAGCTGACCCTGCTCGGAAACCAGATGTTGGGGTCCGTCGATGCGCTCCGGGCGACGAACATGCCGTCGGTCGCTGCGGACTCGACAGCAGGCAATCCGTCACCGGTCAGGAGCTACTGGAGCTACGGTTACGACCCCTTCGGCCGGTCGGGTGACACCGCCTATGATCGCTTCGGGGACGGAATCCTAGACTGGGGTTCCGGGTCGGACGTCTACGTCGACCCCGGGGTTCGATCGATCGACCCCTGCAATCTCTAGGTTGGTGTCGGACCCCGGATGACATCCAGAACATGACAGTGAGGATGAGGCAGTCGTTGCCGGCCATTGCCGTTCTGGCGGTCGGGGTCCTGGTGGCAGCCGGACTTCTGTACCTTCAGGCCGGCACGAGTCGGTTCACCGACCAGTCGGCCGAACGCACCGCACCGACCTCAGAGTCACCGGTCGTCGAAGCTGACGAGGACACCGCCGCCGAGACCGCCGATTCCGGCTCACCGTCGATTGCTCCCGCCGAAGCCGTTGTGCTCGACGAGGTGAGCGACGGTGACCACTGGCTCGGCCGGGGAACGATGACCTCGACGTCCATCGAGATCTTCTGGGCGCCGGTGGAGGCGGCCGACAGCTACCGGATCTATCGGGTGGACAACGTCTCCGGGTTCGACTCCGCCAGCATTCCGCTGACCGCCGACGAACTCCGCTACGAGGGAACGGACACCACCTACGTCGACACCTCCGTCGACCGGGGTTCGTTCTACACCTACATCATGGAGGTCCAGGTCGGTGAGGAGATCCTCGCCAGACGATGGGCCCAGACGATGGCCGAGGACGACACCGTTCCGCCGGAACCGATCACCGGACTGTCCGGAGAACGAACCGACGAGGGGATCCTGCTGCAGTGGGACCCGACCGACGACGACGTGGAATTCAGCTCCTACTCGGTGTTCCTGGTCGAGGAGGAGCAACTGACCTACCTCGGTGGTGGCGGTGACATCGAGGCGGTTGCGTTCATCGATCGGGACCCGGCGGACGGTCCGGTGACCTACGCCGTTCAGGCGGTGGACTTCCACGACAATCGAACCGAAGCGGTCACCATCACGGTCGACGCATCCTGACCGTCGACCTGTGAGCCGTCGATGGTCCGTCCTGGCCGGGGCGTGGGCGGTCTACGCCGCATTCGGACTGCTGGTGTCCAGTACCGGCGCGCTGGTGCCCCAGATCCGGGACGACCTGAACCTCAGCGATTCGGTGATGGGCCTGGTGCTCGGCGCATGGCAGCTGATCTACATCGGAACCGCCATCCCCGCCGGACGGGTCCTGGACCGGTTCGGGATCAGGCGGGCTTTGCTGGCCTCCATGGTGATCATGTTGGCGTCCGGGTTCGGACGGGCGATCGCCTGGGACGGGTGGTCACTCTTCGCCTCGGTTGCGCTTCTCGGTCTCGGTGCGCCGATCATTTCCGTCGGTGCGCCGAAGGTTGCGGCCAGCCTGTTCGAGGGGGCAGACCGCCGGCTGGCGGTCGGCATCTACAGCACCGCGCCGGTCATCGGCGGGGCGCTCGGGCTGGTGTTGCCGGCCAACGTTGTCGGACCGTTGGTCGATGACGACTGGCGGCTGATCATCGCCGTACTCACCGGATTCGCCGCGGTTGCGCTGGTGATCTGGGTCCTGGTGTCCGGGGGCCTCGACGGGCTCCTGGCTCCCGGCGCAGGCCCAAGCCTCTCGGAGTACCGGTCCATTGCCGCGCTGCCCGTCGTCCGGTTCGTGCTGTTTCTTTCGGTACTGAACTTCTATTTCGTCCACGGCGTCGGGCAATGGGTTGTGGCCATACTCGATTCGGCCGGATGGTCACCGCGAGAGGCGGGCTTGTGGGCGGCGTTCGGCACCCTCGGGAGCTTGATCGCCAGCTATGTGATACCCCGGATGGCCACGTCGGACCGTCGCCCGGCGCTGATGGTTGGTGTGATGGTGGCGGGTGCCGGCTCGCTGTTCTTCCTGCTCTCGACGCAGGTGCTTCTGCTGGCGCCGTCCTTGCTGGTCGCAACCATCGCCCGGTCCGCACTGGTGCCGCTGCTGATCATGGTCATGATGGACCATCCGGACGTGGGTCCCGAGCGCATCGCCGCCGCGACCGGGCTGTTCTTCGCCCTGGCGCAGATCGGTGGGGTGACCGGTCCGACGCTGACCGGTGTCCTGGCCGACGCCTCGGACGGGTTCCGCCTGCCGCTGCTGGTCCACAGCGGGGTCGCACTGTCGATCGCCTTCTTCATCATCGTCGGGTATCGGCGGGCCACAGCCTGACCGTCGATTGTCCGGATCGACCCGGCGCGACGAAGATGGTCCGATGAGCGAAGCCACCGGTAGCGAACACCTCACGTGGTCGATCGGATCCGTCGAGGTGACCAGGGTCGAGGAGAACCTGCTGGCCCTGCCGACAAAGGTCCTGGTGCCGGACATCACACTTGCGCAGATCGAGGCCAAGCGGCCGTGGGTCGACCCGTACTTCCTGGAGCCGAACGGTGACGAGCCGGTGCTGTCACTGTCGATTCACTCCTTTGTTGTCCGGTCCGCCGACACGGTGATCGTGGTGGACACCTGCGTCGGTCCGGACATGGACCGAGGTCTGCCCGGCGATCCGGCCTTTCTCGACCGCCTTGACGGGGCCATCGACGGTGGTCTGCCCGCGGTCGACGTGGTCATCTGCACCCACCTGCACTTCGACCACGTCGGGTGGAACGCGGTGGCGGTCGACGGGTCGTTGGTGCCGGCGTTTCCCAACGCCCGGTACCTGGTCAGTCTGGCGGAGATGGACGAGTTGGACCTCGACGACCACATGAAGGTTCGGGACCCGTCGGTTCAACCGCTCGTCGACGCGGGAGTGCTCGACATCATCGAGGTGCCCGCGTCCGGTTACCGGGTGACCGACGAGATCACGCTGGTCCCGACGCCCGGGCACACCCTCGGCCACGTCTCGGTCCTCATCCGCTCGACCGGTCCGGACGGGTCGGCCACGGGGCTGATCACCGGGGACGCGTTCCACAACCCGCTGCAGTTCGCCTACCCGGAGCTGGCGGCGTGGCGGTTCGACACCGACGCCGACCAGTCGACGGCGACCCGGCGGCAGCTGCTCGACGACTACACCGACACCGGCACGCTGATGCTGGGCACCCACTTCGCCCCGCCGACCGCCGGCGTGCTTCGCCGCGGCGAGTCCGGGGTCTGGTTCGACGACCGCTGATCCGGCCGCTGAACGGCCGGGCCGGCCTATACCCCGAGCCGCTGGTTGAGCGACCGGTGGAAGTGGGTGAGCGTCGGTTCGTTCCGGCCGTAGACGATCTCGGGCAACGCCCCGGAGTGGAGGTTGGCCTGGATCTGCTCCATCAGCGGGAAGTCCTCGGTGGCGATGACCTGCAGCAGGATGTCGAGGTTCTTTGACAGGTAGGCCTCGATCTCGTCGGTCAGCGTGGTCTCCGGCGAGTAGATGGTGGTGGTTGTCCTGGTCGAGGTGAGGCTCAGCGGCTCGATCCGCCAGGTCTCCCAGTGGTCTATCTGGTACACCAGCAGGGCGTTCGGCAGGATGAAGTACTGGACCGTGGCGTAGGGCAGAACGGTCCGCTCGGCCCGCGGTTTGTCCATCTCGTCCAGGATGTTCTTCCGGAACGCGGTGGCCGCCATGTTCTGGCCGAACGGATCGTGGACCAGGCAGTCCGAGTTGAAGTACGGCCCGATCGTGTTCCGGTGGAGGGTCCTGATGTGGTACGTCTCCATGAACGTGTCCAGGATCAGCTTCCAGTTGAGATCCCAGGTGAACACCCGGCTCTCCACCGCCCGCTCCTTCGCCAGGTTGAAATCCGCAAGGTCGGTTTGGGCACCGTCCAGCACGGCATCACCGTCGATCGGCTCGCCGCCCATCGGCCTGACGAAGATCATGCCGAGGTGTTCGGTCACGGCGACGTCGTGCAGATCGCAGTTCATGTCGACGTCGTCGAACGCTCCGGCCGAAGCCGGCTGCGCCCGGAGCGCCCCGTTCAGCTCGTACGTCCAGGCGTGGTACGGGCACGTCAGCGCCGAGAGGCCGGACCCGGCGGTGCCCGGCTCGACGAGCGGGGCACCGCGGTGCCGACATGCGTTGACCATGGCCTTGACCGAGCCGTCCTTCTGACGGATGACCACGATGGAGACACCGCCGAAAACCCCGGTCTGATAGTCACCAGGGTTCGGCAGCTCACCGCTCATGGCGAAGAACACCGGGTTCTCCCGGAACAGGAGCTGCTGTTCCAGTTCGAACCGTTCCGCGGAGGTGTAGACCTCGGCGGGGTTGACGTAGCTTTTGGGCCCCTGCAGCCCTTTCATGCGAGGCCCTGCACTCGCCACCCGTTCAAGAATCTCCATCTGCCGTTCGTGCCGCATCGGAACTCGTTTCCCCCTAGTTACAAAAGCCTAGATTTTTCCGAAGGGTCCGAGCAAGGCCGATGTGCGTTGAACCGGCTGTCGAGCCGCGGTCAGCCGGTCCGGCGCAGCGGTCTGGTCATGCAGGTCGGGCCGCCTTCGCACGGAATACACAGCTCGTCGGCATCGAAGGTGGCCACCGTGCATCCGGCGTCCCGCATCACCGCCAGTGTCCCCTCGAACCCGTTGATGGCGATCAACTCGCGGGGCGCGGTGGCCAGCACGTTGAGGCTGAGTCCCAGGCTCTGCTCGAATTCCTCCGCCGGCGCCACCAGCACTTGGTAGTCACGGTCGAGCAGCGCCTCCCACAGCGGGGTCGGCATGAGGGGTGGGTGGACAAGGGCCAGGTCAACGTCCAACGGGCTGACCACGGACATCAGGTGCAGGCAGGCTTCCGGACCGCGGTGGTACGGAAGGTCGAAGCCCAGCACGTCGACGCCAAGGGGCTTCACCAGGTCCGTGAGTTGATCGATGCCCACCTGGTTGGTCCGGAATCCCCGTCCCACGGCCAGCGTGGCGTCGTCCAACCAGAAACAGTCGCCACCCTCGAAGAGGCCGGGAGCCTCGATCTCGCCGATGATCGGAATGCCATGGTCCCGGTAGAAGTTCCGGTGGAGCTCGATCTCGCCGTTGCGCAGCGGTTTACCCGGTCTTCCAACGACGGCGCCGCCGCCGACCGTGAAGGACGGGTCGTAGGTGAAGATCGAGTCGGCGAGGTCGTCCTCGGTGTCCGACAGCCAAACGATCTCCGCCCCCGACGCCGCCACGAGTTCCGCGAATGATTTGTACTGGGCCGCCAGCGCCTCCGGGTCGATGGTCTTTGCGTAATGCCACCGGTCGGCGTCCGCGCCGAGGATGGCCCCCGGTGCCCGCATCGCCACCCGGTCGAGGCGGCTGACGTTTGAGGTGACCCAGGTCGTGCGTTCGTCCATGCCCGCAACCTACCAAGCACACCCGTTGTCGGTTTGTGAACCGGGTCCCGGTGGTGGAAGATCTGACCATGGCTGGTGACACCTCTCCCGACACCCCGACCGGTACTGCGCCCGAGGAACCGACCGCCGATTCGGAACCCGAGGCCGGGGCCGCCGTCAGGGCGGAGGTTGCCGCATGGTTGGACGACCACTGGGACCACCGGTTCGGGGCGGACGGCACGTCGGCGGATCGGCGGACCGGGTTGGAGGTGCTGGTCGACTCCGGCTGGGCCGCACCGAGCTGGCCGACCGCCCGATACGGCCGCGGCCTCAGTCCGAAGCTGGGCAGGGTGGCCACGGAGGAGCTGCATCGACGGGGGGTTCCCGGGATCGGCCAGGACATGTGGAACCTGTGGTCAAACAGCATGCTCGCCTACGGCAGCGACGAGCTCCAGGACCGGTTCATCCGGCCACTGATGCTGGGCGACGTCAACATGTGTCTGCTCTACAGCGAGCCCGGGGCCGGGTCCGACCTGGCCGGCATCCAGACCAAGGCGGAACGCGACGGCGACGAATGGATCATCAACGGTCAGAAGGTGTGGACGTCCGGCGGACGTCAAGCCGAATACGCGATGCTCATCGCCCGGAGCGACTGGAACGTGCCAAAGCACCAGGGCATCAGTTTTTTCTTCTTCCCGATGAAGCAGGAGGGGGTTGAGGTGCGGGCCCTTCGCCAGGCCACCGGGGATTCCCGGTTCAACGAGGTCTTCCTGACCGACGCCCGGGTGCCGCACGCCAACCTCTTCGGAGAACCGAACGCCGGTTGGCGGGTCCTGCAGACCGCACTGGCCTACGAACGGGTGGCCATGGGGCAGGCCCAGGCCCGCCGGGCCGGAACCGACGACCGCCAGGCCGTCCGGGCTGCGGACTCCGAGAGCTCGGCCCCGGCCCCGGACCTCTCGCTGACCGAGCTGGCGGGCAAACTGGGCAAGAGTGTCGACCCGGTGACCCGGGAGAAGTTGATGAGCCTGAACGCCATGCGTCAGGTCAACGAGTGGAACGGCCAGCGGGCGAAGGCCGAACTTGAGAACGGCACGTCATCACCAACCGCATCGTTCGGCAAGCTGGCGATGTCCGGCATCCTGCACACCGCGGGCAGTCTGCAGACCGAGATCCTCGGTGCCGAGGGGATGACCGGCGGGGACGATTCACCCCGGGCGGCGGACGCCACCTACTCGTTGCTCAACGCGTTCTTCACCTCCATCGGTGGCGGCACGGACCAGGTCCAGCGCAACATCATCGGCGAGCGGATCCTCGGCCTCCCCAAGGAACCATCGGTCGATCGGGACATCCCCTTCCGGGACGTGCCGAAGGCCCACTGAGGCGGGCGGGCATGAGCAGTCAACGGCTTGCAACGGCATCGCGCCCCGTCGAGGAGGCGGCCAGGTGACGGGTCTCGATCGAGCGGAGACACACCCCGGCTACTGGCAACACTCCCGCTGGCCGGTCGAATGTGGCGGAAACCGGCGACAGAAGGCGGCCGCCGGCTCGCTCGACGCCGCGGCGGGGACCGCTCGGCTGATCGACAGGCGGAACGATCGGTGGAACGTGATGGTGATCGAGCGCGATCCGGGCCAGTGGTACGTCGGTGGGACCATGGCCGCGTTCACCGGACCGGCGCCCTTCGGCTGGGTGGATCGCCTCGATCCGGAAACGCTTGAATCGGTGGCCGCGTCACCCGAGCTGCCGTGCGGCGAGCACGTCTGGTGTGGTGCCATCCTGGCCCACCGAAACGGATCGATCCTGTCGGTCAACGGTTCGTATCTGCATCGGTTGGACCCCGACGATCTGACGATCCAGGCCGAGCGTCGGCTCCCGGCGGACTCCAGCCACAACGGGTTGTTGGCCCTCGGTGACGGGTCGCTGATCACCAAGGATCTCCGGCTGGAGGGCCAGGGCGGGACAACGGTGACCAGGCTCGACCCGGACACTCTGGAGATCATCGGTACGCCGCTGACGCTTCCGGAAGGATCCATGGGCCGGATCGCCGCCGACCGGGTTGCCGGGGCGGGCGGTGGACCGTCCGATGACCTCGTCGACGTGGTGTACGTGCCCGGCACCGAACACGTGTGGCGGCTTCGGGTCGACGGGGATCAACTCCTGATCGAGGACTGGCGGCCGAACTACCGCCGGACATCGGATCGCTACGGACTTGCGTGGGATGCCTGCCTGGCCGACGGGGCGTGCTGGGTCATGGATTGCGGCGACGTCGAGTCGGTCAGGATGATCCACACCATCTCACCGAACGGCCGGTTTGACGAGCCGCCGGGCCGCGAGCTCTCCTGGCGTCGGCAAGCTCCGTGGGACGGTCCGCTCCGATTGATCCGAGCCGATCTTGCCGACCCGTCCGCCGTGCAGACCATCGAGCCTTTCGGCACACCGGGTGGGGGCATCATCGCCCCGCCGGTGCACGTTCCGGAATACGGCGTCACCGTGGTGTGGGACTCGATCAACGGCGGTCTTGCCGGCGTGGTCGGTGGCGGAGCGGTCGACCTGGACGTCTCGTGGCACCTGGACGTCAGGCCGAGCATGCAGCCGATCGTCTTCCCCGACTCCGGGGAGTTGGTCATCAACGACTTCACCGACGAGGGGGTCGACGATCTGGTGGTGGTCGACGTGACGACCGGCCAATTGATCGACCGGGTCGGAACCGGTTCCCGGATCGCAAACGGCATGTTCCTCACCGCCGGCGGTGCCCGGGACGTGTTCTACTGCACAACCACCACCTTCGCCAGACTGGTGTGGGAGTGACGGCGGGCGAGCGACCGTTTCGGATTGAGGGTCGGATTGAGGGTCGGCGTGACGCGCGGACCGCCGGTGGTTGCGGCCGGATTCGGTCGGGCGGCGCCGCTCGTGTAGCTTCGACCGGGTGACCCGATCGGTGGACGTGACAGCAGGATGAGTGCAGGCGAACGGCTGCCCGGTGCACCGGAACCCATGGCCTACTGGGACGGCGCCGGTGTCCGGATCGCCGGCGATCGCTGGGGGCCTCCGGACGGACGCCTGGTCATCCTTCAGCACGGTGGCGGGCAGACCCGGCATGCCTGGCGGGGGGTTGGTGAGCTGCTCGGTTCCGTCGGCTACAACACGGTGTCACTCGACTCCCGGGGCCACGGCGACTCCGAATGGGCGGGGGACGGCAACTACGAGCGGGACATCATGGTTGAGGACCTGGTGCAGGTCGTCGAGCAGTTGGACGCCGGGCCGCCGATTCTCGTCGGTGCGTCGATGGGCGGCAACACCAGCCTGGCGGCGATCGGTGAGGGCCGAATCGCCGCGGATGCGCTCGTCCTGGTTGACATCGCCCCCCGAATCCGGGCCAGTGGCACCAAGAAGATCGGCACCTTCATGAACCAGAAGCCGGAAGGTTTCGACACGCTGCAGGAGGTGTCGGACGCCATCGCCAACTACCAGCCGCACCGGAAGCGCCCCCGCAACCTGGACGGGCTGGCCAAGAACATTCGGCTCGGTCCGGACGGCAAGTACCACTGGCACTGGGATCCCCGCTACCGGCGACGCCCGTTCATGACCAAGGATGAGGTCCGGACCAGGACACGGAAACTCGAGGCGGCGGCCAGGAACCTCACCGTGCCCACGTTGCTGGTGCGGGGTGGGTTGTCCGATGTGCTGGACGAGGAAGGGGCACAGGCGTTCCTGGACATCGCCACCCACGCCGAATACGTCAACGTCAAGGATGCGGCGCACATGGTGGCCGGCGACCGCAACGACATCTTCGGGGAGCGGGTGATCGAGTTCCTCACCAGGACCGTTCCACCCGACGGCGTGCCGTCGTAGGACCGGTCCGATGGGTGACCAATCGTCGCACAGCGGTCACGGCCCCCACCGGCACCGGGATCCGGTTGCCCTACCGGATGGCCGGACGGTCGTCGGGTGCTCCCACCCGAACAGCGGCTACGGCGAGGCCGGGCAACCGGACTTCGGGTTGTACCTTGACCCCCGGTGGGACCCGCCGTGGCCCCACGACCACCTGGACTGGCCGGACTTCGGTCTACCCACCGACCGGCGGCGACTGGTTGCGGCTCTATCCGACGTGCTCGACCGGGCGGCGTCCGGGCAGACGGTGGAACTCGGTTGTCTTGGCGGTCACGGTCGAACCGGCACCGCTCTTGCCCTTCTGGCGGTGATGGTCGGATGTGACGAGGAACCGGTCAGGTGGGTCCGGCGGGTCTACTGCGGGCATGCGATCGAGACCGAGGCCCAGGCCGAGCTGGTCCGTGGATTCGCCGCGGCGCGGTGATGCCGTGACGGTTAGAACGGCTCAAGCGGTTCGCCAAGGACAAACCGGCCGAGTTGATGATGGACCCGGTCCTGGTGGGCGTTGATGTGGAGCGGCATCGCCTGGAAGTCCCGGTAGCGGCGGTTGAACGTTGCGCCCTCCCGCAGGCCGTTCCCTCCCATCGACCGGAGGATGAGGTTCATCGCCTCGTCGAGTTGGTTGATGGCGGAGGTGGCCAACGCCATCTGCTGGAGGTAGTCGGCTTCGGTGGGGACCACCCGGCCCTCGATCCTGGTGTCGACCTCCCGGCAGGCCGTGGTCATCGTGGCCTCGGCGGCCGCAACCAGCGCGGCAGCCCGGCCCAGGTTGATCTGGATGGTCGGCCTGGTCACCATGGCTTTACCCATGATCGACCGCCGGTCCCGGACTTCGGCGATCGTCTCGTCAAGGGCGGCCCGGACAAGTCCGACCCCCATCCACCCCAGCCAGATGTCGGACAGGCCGACCCAGTCCTCCCGGTATCGGTGGGAGATCACCGGGAGCTCGCGGAGACTCTCGGCGCGATTCGCCCCATACCAACGGACGCAGCGGTTCAGCGGTGCCTCCACCTCGGTGTAGTGAACGTCGTCGGTGGCGGACGCTCGAACCGAACCGCCGTCCCAGGTCGGATCGATCTTGACCGCCTCCTGGTGGAGGTTGACGACCGTGAACCGGATGTCCATCGGCTCCAGCCGGTTGCCTGCGTCGTCGCAGACGACAAAGGCGGTGCCGGCCCAGTCGGCGTAGCGGCCGCCGGAGGAGAACGAACCCTTCCCGTTGATCGTCACCCGATCGCCGTCGAGGTGCCCCTTCACTCCGGAGCCCGCTCCGGCGGGAAAGCACACCCATTCACCCCTGGCCACGATGCCGGCCAACAGATCCTGATGCTCAGGGCCGAGCGTTCCGGCGAACAGGTGGAAGACCGCCAGGTGATTCCACAACGTCCACGCCGTGCTGGTGCAGTTGGCGGCCACCGCTTCCAGCTCCCGGCCGATCTGCAGGACCGTCGCCTCGACCCCGCCGATGTCCTCGGTCGCCGCGAGTCGCATCACGTCGCTGGCCTTCAACGCCGCAACCAGGTCGACGTCCAGCGACCGGGTCCGATCGGCCGTTTCGGCCTGGGCCGCCATATCGGCCAGCAGCGGATCGACGGTTCGGGACACGCCCGGCGGGGTGTGGACAGCAGCCATGACAAACCCTAGGCCGGACCGGACTGGCAGAGCCACTGGGCGACCGGCTTGACTGGCGGGACGAGAACCGTCCAACCCCGACACGGAGAATCGTCGATGACCGAGCCCAACAAAACCGACGGGGCCCTCGTGCTCCGTACCGA
>JBCCGJ010000059.1:0-21483 GCA_039029335.1 Actinomycetota bacterium
CCGTTGAGGCCCCGGCCGCCGCCGACGATGCGGCCGTCATCGACCTCCTCGCGGCGCTTGAGGCCAGCGTCACTGCGGCGAAGGAGGCCAGACAGGCCGACGAGAGCCCGGCACAAAAAGCCAAGAAGGCACCGGCGAAGAAGAAGGCGAAGAAGGCCCCGGCAAAGCGGAAGCCGGCCAAGGCAAAAGCGGAGCAGGACGAGCCAGAGGCAAAGTCCGCCTAGGTGCTCCTCGCTCCGGGGCACGGATCCACATCAAGATCGACGTCAGGTCACAGGCAAGGTCAAGGTCACAGGCAAGGTCAAGGGACTGCTGTTGGTATCGGAGGAACGTGTCGAGGTTGCGATCGGCGAACGCACGCTGAGCCTGTCCAACCTGGACAAGGTGCTGTACCCGGCGGTCGGTTTCACGAAGTCCGAGGTGATCGACTACTACGCCCGCGTCGCCGCGGCGATGCTCCCGCACATCTCCGGCCGGTGTATCACCCTGCGACGGTGGCCGAACGGGGTCGACCAGCAATCGTTCTTCGAGAAACGATGCCCCGGACATCGACCGCCGTGGGTGATGACCGCGCTGGGACCGGGGGACGGGGACACGGGGATCGACTACTGCACGATCGACGAGCCGGCCTCGCTGGTCTGGACCGCCAACCTGGCAGCGCTCGAACTCCACGGGCCAATGGCGAAGGCCGACGATCTCGACACGCCGACCATGGTGGTGTTCGATCTCGACCCCGGTGAGCCGGCGACCATCGTCGAATGCTGCCAGGTGGCGCTGCAGCTGCAGGAGTTGCTGGAGACCGTCGGTCTCTCATCGTGGGCCAAGACCTCCGGGTCGAAGGGTCTCCAGCTGTACGTGCCGCTCAACTCGCCGCACACCCACCGGCACGCCTCGGACTTTGCGCTGGCCGCCGGTCAAGTCGTTGCGAAGCAGCTCCCCAAGCTGGTGCTGGTGGAGATGAAGCGTTCCCTCCGGGCCGGCAAGATCTTCGTCGACTGGTCACAGAACTCACGGCACAAGACAACGATTGCGCCGTACTCGCTTCGGGCCCGTCCGGAGCCGACGGTTTCGGCCCCCGTGACGTGGGACGAGGTGGCCGACGGTGCAGCGGGCGACGGGCTGCGGTTCGAAGCGGGCGAGGTGCTGGAGCGGGTGGCGTCGATGGGGGACCTGTTCGCCGAGACCCAGACCCTGCAACAGGAGCTGCCCGGCCCGTCGAAGCGGGCGTGACGGTATCGGGGAGCGGCTCTGTCCGACGGGCTCAGTCCGCGGTTCGGTGGCCATCGCCGTTTGCCGGAAACGGGCAATAGGATTGGCAGCCATGCCTACCGTTTCACTTGCCGCGGACGCTCCCAAGAGCGCCACCGCCGTTGACACACCCACCACCACCAGCGCGCTGAACAAACTTCCGGCTGCCAAGAAGAAGGCTGCGAAGCTGCAGGGGTTCGAGGCCAAGGTCGGTCAGACCCTCGTCCTCACCGGCGCCGGGTCCGGCCCGGCGGAGGTCCTTGTCGGCCTCGGCAAGCCTGCAGAGATAACCGCGGACAAGATCCGTCAGGCCGCAGCGGCGTATGCCAGGGCGGTGTCCCGCCACGATCACGTCGCCTGCACGCTGGCGGCCGGCGCAGGCAAGGTGGAGGCTGCGGAAGCCATCGCAGCCGTGACCGAAGGAATGCGGCTGGCCAGCTATCGCTACACGGAGTACCGGGAGAAGAACCCGGTGAAACTTAAGAAGGTCACCCTGGTCGCCTCTGGTCGGAACCTCAAGGCTGCGCTCGCCACCGCCAACACCGTCGTTGACGCGGTCGAGCTCGCCAGGGACATGGGGAACGAACCGGGCGGTTCGCTGACCCCCGAGGCCTTTGTGGCCAGGACCCGCAAGGCCATGGTCCGGACCGGTGTTCGTGTCTCGGTCTGGGACAAGGAGCGGATCGAGAAGGAGAAGCTCGGCGGTGTGCTGGCGGTGAATCAGGGCTCGGAGAATCCGCCCCGGTTCCTGACCATGACCTACACCCCTCGTGACCGGTCGCCGAAGGCCAAGGTGGCACTGGTCGGCAAGGGCATCACGTTCGACTCTGGCGGTCTGTCGCTGAAGACTGCGGCGGGCATGATGACCATGAAGATCGACATGGCGGGCGGCGCCGCTGTTGTCGCTGCGATGTCCGCGCTGTCGGCGGCAAAGGTGCCGGTCGCGGTCACCGGCTACGTGCCGCTCACCGACAACATGACCGGCGGGAACGCCCAGCGGCCCGGTGACGTCTTTGTGGCCAGGAACGGCAAGTCGGTAGAGGTGCTGAACACCGACGCCGAGGGTCGCCTGGTACTGGCGGATGCCCTGTCGCTGGCCGCCGAGGCCGAACCGGACGCCATCATCGACATCGCCACACTGACCGGTTCGGCATCGGCCGCGCTCGGTACGTCCTACGCGGCGCTGATGGCAACCGACGACAAGCTTTCCGGTCGGGTCGAAGCCGCCGCCGAGCGGACCGGTGAGAAGGTCTGGCGTCTGCCGCTGCCCCAGGAGTACCGGCCGCAGCTGGACTCCAGCGTGGCGGACCTGCGGAACATCGGCACCGGGCCGTATGGCGGCGCGCTTGTGGCAGGTCTCTTCCTCAAGGAGTTCACCGACGACCTGCCCTGGGCCCACATCGACCTCGGCCTGTCAGCCATGTCGGACGCCGACCGCGGCTTGACGGTCAAGGGCGGCACCGGCTTCGGCGTTCGGATCCTGCTGGACACGCTGGCGAACTGGTAACGACACTGGCCGGGTAATCGCCGACCGCCGGCAGGGTCAGCTTGGCGCGGGACGGCGCTTCATACTGCCGAGCTCCGCCACCGCACAGGCGTATTGCTAAGGTCGCCATCTTGACGCGCCGAAGGATGGGGAGCGCACCGCCGCGGTGCCCTCTTCACCGATGACCACCACCTCGACGCTCTCCAAGACCGCTCCGTCCAGCCCGCCGACCGGCCGGGCCAGAGCAGCCCGTCGGCGTGTCCTGGTCATCGGCTCCGATCTGGCCGCCATCGGCGGCGGTATTGCGGTTGCGTCCGTTCTCTCCGGCTCACGGGCACCCGGTCTTCCTGTTGCGTTGGCCTATGGGACCCTGGTGTGGGGGTGGATGGCCGCGTTCCGCCTCTACAACTCACGCCTGGCAACGGACCGGGCCGAGGAGTTCTCCCGCATAGGCAAGAGCGGCGTCCGAGCGCTCCTGATGCTTGCCGTCCCGGTCTACGTCACCGGGCCGGCGATCGACCTCGGTGTCGGCGTTGCGCTGCTGACCGCCACGGTCGGTGCGGTCTGCGTGGAGCGGGAACTGCTGCGGATCTGGTTCTCGGCCCGTCGCAAGGCCGGGCACGGGTTGTGGGCATCGGTGTTGGTGGCTAGCGGGGAGGAGGGGCAGGACCTCTGGAATTCGATCGAGGCCGACCGGACAAGCCCCCACACCATCCTGGAGCGGCTGGATCCGGTCGACTGCCAAACCGCCGATGAGCTGCTGACCAAGACCGTCGGGCTGGCCAGGGCGTGTGACGCCCGGGGTGTGGTGGTTGCGGAGTCGTCGGTGGACAGTCAGACCTCGAACAGCCTGGTTCGAGGACTGCTGGAGGCTGGGCTCTACGTGGACCTGGCCTCGACCCTTTCCGACATCTCGACCGATCGCCTGGCGACAAGAACACTGGGCCCGAGCGTTGCCACCTTCATCGCACCGCGGCCGCGGGGCGGCTGGCGGGGCCGGGCCAAGCGACTGTTCGATCTGGTCGTCGCCACAACGGTGCTGATCATCTTTGCTCCGCTGATGGTGGGGATAGCGGTGGCGGTCCGGGTGACCTCGCCGGGACCGGTGCTGTTCCGCCAGGAGCGGGTTGGCCGCAACGGTGAGCCGTTCGACGTGTTCAAGTTTCGGTCGATGGTGGTCAACGCCGAAGAACTTCTCGACGAGCTGGCCGAGGACAACGAGGGGTCCGGCCCGCTGTTCAAGATGAAGGAAGACCCGCGGGTGACGGCGGTTGGTGACTTCATACGCAAGACGTCTCTGGACGAGCTCCCACAGCTCTTTAACGTGATCCGCAACGAAATGAGCCTGGTCGGGCCGCGACCGGCCCTCCGCTCGGAGATGGCCGAGTGGGATCAAGCGCTGTATGCCAGGTTGCAGGTCAAGCCGGGCATCACCGGTATGTGGCAGGTCTCCGGGCGGAGCGGGACCACCTTCGCCGAGTACACGAGGCTGGATCTCTACTACGTGCACAACTGGTCCCTTCTGGTCGATCTGTCGATCCTGGCCAAGACCATTCCTGCGGTGCTCAAGAGCGACGGCGCATACTGAGCCACTGCTGCTCCTGTCGCCATCGACGTGGCGCCGTCCACATTCAGACCGGGGTGTCCGGGAGCGTGCGATCTAGGCGGCATCGTCAAGGTGATCCGGCGGAGCGGAGGTGGCGGCCGGTAGCGAGTTGGCGATCCCGTCCCTGGTGGGTGACCACTTGGTGACCGTTGGCCGTTTCGGCTGTTGCTGTCTGGCGTCGACCCAGGCGGTGTGAGCCTGCCGGAGCTCCGGGGTGAGCCGTTCAACCTGCCGAGCGGTCAGCGGGGGTAGCCGCCGCCGAACCGCAAGGAGCCCACCGTTGCGCTGAGCCGCTCCGAACCGACAGCCCCGCTCAATGGCACGCCAGAACGGTCCGTTCCGGCCACCCTTCATGCCGAGACCCATTTCGGCGGCCCAGGCGCCGGTGGTCAGGACAAAGCCGTCCGGGTTCTGCTCGAGCTCGGTGGCCAGGCGCCGCAAGAGCAGCAGACATGACGGCCCGAGGATCGGCAGCCAGAATCGTTCGACATAACCGGACCGCGGGTCATGGCCGAGCCGGTCAAGGACGGGGTCGGCCAGCGGGGTGACCCGTAACCGGTCCGCGGGGAAGCGGAGCCCGTCCCCGGACGACGATGACGACGGGGTAGGCAACGGCGGGGGCGACGATGGTGACGACGGCGCGCCCGCCCCGAGCGTGGACGCAGGCACGGGTGCGGCCGGTTGCGGGTTGGGAGGATCGACCGGTTGCCGGCGGCCGGGTGGGGGAGGGATTGGCGGCCGGCCACTCGACCCGGTGTTGGGCACACGTGGTGTTGGTGGGCTTGGTGGACCGACCTGGCCCCGGCGGCCGGGTGGGGGAGGGATCGACGGCCGGTGACCAGGTTGGGGCGTGGTCCGGCTCGGCGCGCCCTGTTCCGTCTGCGCGGGCCGACGGGCGGCCTCTCCGGCGTTTCCGGATGCTGTCATGACTTCGCTCCTATCGCGCTCGCGGCGGCGAGATCGGGTTAGGGGAAGTGATGAGTATCGGCAGCATATAGAGCGAGTCGGACATTCAACACCCGTGCGGTCGCAGCGCATCGGTCGGACCGCGGCGGGTGACGATCGCGCCAGACATCGATCGGTTCCGGGTCACTGGGCTACGGTCGGGGTGGTGAGCAGCGGACAGGAACCAACCGAAACGGCGGAGATGACGGTCGCAATCGACGCGGCCGCCGCGGCCATTGATCAGGCGGAGCGGGTGACGGTGCTGACGGGAGCCGGCATCTCCACCGATTCTCGGATTCCCGATTTCCGCGGGCCGCAGGGGGTCTGGACCAAGAACCCGGGGGCGGAGAAACAGTCGACCATCCAGAATTACCTGGCGGACCCCGAGCTTCGGAGGCGGTCGTGGCTGAACCGCCTGGACAGCCCGCTCTGGAGCGCGGAACCGAACCGGGGTCACGAAGCGCTGCTGGCCCTGGAGCGTCGACGGAAACTCCATCTGCTGATCACCCAGAACATCGACGGCCTGCACCACGCCGCGGGGTCCGACCCGGACCGGATCGTCGAGGTCCACGGCAACGCCCGTGAGGTGGTGTGCATGAACTGCGACTACCGGGATCCCATGCAGGTGGCCCTTGACAGGGTCCGCCAGGGCGACGATGACCCGGCCTGTCCGGTCTGTGGCGGCATCCTCAAATCGGCCACGATCAGCTTCGGCCAAAACCTGATCGCCGAAGACATCGAGCGGGCGAACATGGGGGCCGCCACCTGCGACCTGATGCTGGCCATCGGGTCGACCCTGGCCGTGTTCCCGGTTGCCAGGGTGGTGCCGATCGCCAAGCAGTCCGGGGCCGCCGTTGTCATCGTGAACGGCAGCGAAACCGAGATGGACGGCCTGGCGGATGTGGTGGTTCGGGGCTCCATCAGCGACGTGCTCCCCCGCATCCTTGGTGGGGAATAGCGGCCGGTGATCGGTTGTTGCAGCAATTGTCGACCAGGTAGGTAGGGATTCACGCATGACAAGCTTCAGGGAACTCCTGGCGGCGACGAAGTCCGCCATCGTCGAGACCGACCCGGCCGGTGCCGAGGAGAAGTTGGCCGGTGGCGCAACCCTGCTGGATGTCCGGGAGCCGGACGAGACCGCCCAGGGTGTGATCCCCGGCTCCGTCGTGATCGTGCGGGGCAACCTGGAGGCCCAGGTTGAATCGAGGATCCCGGACAAGGACACCGAGCTGGTGGTTATGTGTGCTGGCGGGGTCCGTTCGGCGTTTGCGACGAAGACGCTTGCGGAGCTCGGCTATCGGAACGTGATCTCCATGGACGGCGGGTTCAACCGGTGGAAGGACGAGGGCCGGGCCTGGGAGATGCCGAAGACCCTCGACGCCGACCAGCACAACCGGTACAGCCGTCACCTGCTGCTCCCCGAGGTGGGGGAGGCGGGGCAGCAAAAGTTGCTCGACGCAAAGGTTCTTCTGCTCGGTGCGGGCGGCCTTGGATCGCCGGCCGCTCTCTACCTTGCGGCGGCCGGGGTCGGGACGCTTGGCATCGTCGACATGGACGTCGTCGACGAGTCGAACCTGCAGCGGCAGATCCTCCACAACCAGGACCGGGTCGGCCTCCGCAAGGTTGAATCGGCCAAGGAGACGCTGACGGCGATGAATCCCGACCTCGAGGTCGTCACCTTCGACACCCGTCTCGGTGCGGACAACATCTTGGATATCCTGCCCGGCTTCGATGTTGTTATCGACGGGGCGGACAACTTCCCCAGTCGTTATCTGCTGAATGACGCATCGGTGAAGCTGGGGATTCCGGTGATCCACGGCTCGATCTTCCGGTTCGAGGGCCAGGTCACCGTCTTCGATCCGCTCAACGGACCGACCTATCGGGACCTGCTGCCGGAGCCACCACCGCCGGAGCTGGCGCCCAGTTGCGCCGAGGCGGGTGTGCTCGGTGTGCTCCCCGGCATCATCGGTTCGATCCAGGCGCTGGAGGCCATCAAGCTCATCCTTGACCTCGGGGACTCCCTCCGAGGCCGCCTGTTGGCTTTTGATGCTCTCGAAATGAGCTTTCGGGAGTACCGGCTGAACGTCGATCCGGCCAACGAGGTGACGTACCGGAACCGGGAGCAGATCAAGATCGTTGAACTGGACGGGCTCTGTGCTCCACAGTTGTCCACCGCCGCCGGGAGCGACACCCGGGCCTAGTCGACCGTCCTGGCCTAGTCGACCCTCCGGGCCGAACCATCGATGGCCGGGCGTGGCCGCCCAGCGCGACATGCAGGTTTCCGCCTGTCCGTCCTGGTCCAGGCTTGCTGGTTCGCATTGTTATTGCAGCAATAATATTGATGTATAAAGCGACAACATGCATCCGGCAGTTTAGACAAATAGGCTAGATATTTGCCCAACAATTGACGCCAAAATACCCGGGTGTCGGGCTAATTTTGGTCGATCGCTTCCCTGGTGGGCGCCGCCGCCCTTTTCCGCCGTCGAACGCTCCCGCTGTCCCTTCTGGTGGCGGCCGGTGTTGTTGCTGTGGCCGGGCTTGTCCTGATCCGGGGCGTCCACCCGGGCACGCTCCAGAGCGAGGTGCTCGGCAGCGAGGACGTCCTGTCCCTGGTGGTGCCGCTCGAGCCGGGCTGGCAGGTGCCCGACCTCACGGACCTGGCCCTGCACGACCACGGGGGCCACGGCACCGTCATGGTCGACCGCGCCGTTGGAACCGCAACGCTCGGTGCCGCCGCATCGGTCACCGAGGGCGCCACCGTGGCCCTGATCAACACCGACGGGCCGGGCACGTTTGCCGTCCGCGCCCAGACGGCCGGCGTATGGAGTGCCTGGCAGCGGTTGACCGTGTCGGACCACGAGAGCCCCGACGGCCTTGCCGGCGAGGAGGGCTCGGCCACCACGGCACCGGTTCTCGGACCGCTGTGGCTCGGCCGGGACGCCGGGCGAATCGAGGTGGTTGTTGTCGGTGGACAGGCGACCACTGCGGAGCTGATATTCGTGAGCCCGGGGGATCGGGACGGCGACCCCGACGGGGACGCCGACGACGATGCCGTTTTTGAACCGGCGTCCGCATCGGTCGGTGGTGGTTCGGTGGCGATGCCGGCGATCTTTGGCCGAGAGCAGTGGGCAACCGGGACCTGGAACTACCAGAGCGACTCCTGCTCGGACGGACCGTCGACCGCGGATCACCTGCAGGCGATGGTGCTTCATCACACCGTCACCGCGAACAGCTACAGCGAAGCGGACGTCGATGACATCATTCGGGCGATCTACTACGGCCACGTCGTGGTCAACGGCTGGTGCGACATCGGCTACAACTTCATCGTCGATCGGTTCGGCCGAATCTGGGAGGCGAGAACCGACAGCCTCGACCGGCCGGTGATCGGTGGACACTCCCGGGGGTTCAACACCGGGACGGTCGGTGTTGCGCTTCTGGGCCAGCACCATCCCGGGACCAGCCCGACCGCTCAGGCGCCGTCAAGCGCCGCCGCGGCGGCGGTCGAGTCGCTGGCTCACTGGAAGCTCGGCATCCACGGTGTCGACCCGGGCGGTCACACCTGGCTGCGCAATCGCTCCAGTCGCCAACCGTTGCGGTTGGCGGGCGAGTCGTGGCACTACGTGCCGACGGTCCTGGGGCACCGCGATCTTGGTGTCACCAGCTGTCCGGGCAACCATGGGTACGACCTGCTCGATGATCTGCCCGGTGCGTTGGCCGCCCGGCGTGACGTGTCGCTCCCGTACACCTTCGACCGGTGGCAGGCTCACACCCACGGACCAGGACTGGCCATCGCAGAAGCGACCGGCGGCCTGCGGCCGGCCGGAGCGGCCGCACCCTGGACCGCCGCACCACCTGCGTTGTCGGGCGCCGACCCGGTGTTGGCGGTCGGCGGCAGCGGGGACGGCGGCTACCTGCTGCGGGCCGGAGGCAGCCTGGTCGAATTCGGCGCCGCGCCGCCGATCGGTGATGTCCCCGCCGCCGGCGCAATCGCAGTCGACCTCCAGGTGCGCTCCGATCGCAGCAGCGGCTGGGTGTTGGACAGCGGGGGAACCCTCCACGGGTTCGGCGGCGTCGGCGACCTTACTCCCGACCTCGCGGCTGCAGGGGGTCCGATCAGTGCGGTCGCCGTTTCCGTCGACGACATCGGCGTCGGCTACGTCGCCGATGTGGCCGGTCGATCGTTCCCTGTCGGCGGCGCTCCCGAGGTTTCGTTCGGCTCGACGATGGTTGCCGGCGCAGCCGCCGTCGACATCGACGTGACCGGCTCCGGCACCGGCATCGCCGGGTGGTTGCTGGACGACCGCGGGTTCGTCCACCGATTCGGCCCCGGAGTCGCTCCGGGCCAGACCGCCCACCGGGTCTTCCCGCCGGAAGCGGTTCGAGCCGTCGTTGCCGCGGAAAACGGCACCGGGGGCTGGGTGCTCGACGCCGACGGGCAGCTCTGGCCGTTCGGTGGGGCCCGCTACGTCCTGCCGGTGGCGACCGACTTCTCAACTCCCGACGCCGTGGATGCCGATCACGTTGGCGTGTTCTACCAACCGGAATTCCTCAACGGTGACGACGCCCGCTTCGTCTCGGCCATCCACCGGCTCTTCAACGGTCAGGATCCATCGGTCGTCACCCTCGATCTCGACGTCACGCGCCTTGAACAGGGCAGCGATCGGGTCGACCTGACGGCGGCGATGGCCCGATCCGACCACTGGTCGGGATCGAGCCTCGACCAGATGTACCGCGACGTGCTTGGCCGGGAGCCGGACGCAGAGGGGCGGGCCTACTGGCTCGGTGAGGTGGCGGCCGGCCTGAACCTCCAGGACCTCGGTACCTATTTCTACGGGTCTCAGGAGTACGCCGGGGCCGCCGGGTCGACCGAGGCGTATGTGGTCGGCCTTTACCGGGCGCTACTCGGCCGGGAACCGGACAACGAGGGCTTGACCTACTGGACCGACCTCCTGGACTCCGGCTCGGCCGCACCGCCGGACGTGGCCAACGGGTTCTATGCGTCGGTCGAGTCCCGCCGTGATCGGGCGGCTGCCCTGTACCAGCGGATCCTCGGCACGCCGCCCGCCGACGAGGTCCGGGACTACTGGGCCGACAAGCTGCTGGCCGTCGGTGACGCCGGAGTGGCCGCCGAGCTTGCGGCCACGTCCGACTACTACGACCTGGCCGCCGCCGGAGGAACGCCGTGAGCCGGGGCGGGGCTGTGGGCCGGGTCGGGGCTGTGAACCGGGGCGAGGCCGTTAACCGGACGAACGCTGTGAACCGGGGCGAGACCGTTAACCGCGGCGAGGCCGTGAGCCGGGGCGAGGCCGTTAACCGGGGCGACGCTGTGGGCCGGGGCGAGGCCGTGAGCCGGGGCGAGACCGTTAACCGGGGCGAGACCGTTAACCGCGGCGAGGCCGTGAGCCGGAGGAACGCTGTGAGCCGGGGCAGTGCCGTGGGCCGGGGCCCGGCCAGGCTGATGGCGCTGTGCCTGGCCGGTGCGCTGGTTGTGGCCATCGTCCTCCAGCCGGGCTCTCCTCCGGTGGCCGACGCGGCCGAGGCCGACCCGGATGTGGTCATCTCCGGCCGCGGTTGGGGGCACGGTCGGGGCATGAGCCAGTACGGGGCGTATGGCTACGCCAGGGACTACGGCTGGACCTCGGCCGAGATACTGAACCACTACTACGGCGGCACGACCGGCGGCCCGGCGCCAAACCCTGGCGTTGTCGACCCGGACCACATGCGGGTCGATCTGGTGTATATGCGGGGTCGGGCCACCACCGTCGGGTTGACCACGGGCACGATCGAGCTGTTCATGTCCGACGGAACGGTCGTCGGATCCGCGACCGGGGCGGTCCGGGTCACCGTTGACGGATCCGCCACCAACTGGGAGACGGCACCGAGCTGCGACGGCCCGTGGACGGACAACGGCACCCTGGTGAACGGGGACGTCCGCATCAGGGCCGCCCTCGGCGGACCGACGGACCAGTCCGGACTGCTCCATGTCTGTGGACCGTCCTACACCACGTGGTACGAGGGCGAGATCTGGGTCACCAGGTCCAGCACCGGCAGTCAGCGGACGGTCAACCCCGTCTCGGTCGAGCAGTATCTGCGCGGCGTTGTCCCGAACGAAGTCCCGGCATCGTGGTCGATGGCGGCGCTTGAGGCCCAGGCGATCGCCGCCCGGTCGTACGTGCTGGCCGGGGACACCCGGTGGAGCAGCTACGCCGAGACCTGCGACAGCACGCTCTGCCAGGTGTACGACGGCCGGTTCACCACCCGGGGCGGGACCAGGACGTCGACGCACAGCAGGACGGACACGGCAATCGCCACAACCACCGGAATCGTTCGGTTGTTCGGCAACGGATCGGTGGCCAGGACCGAGTTCTCCTCCAGCTCCGGCGGCTACACCGTCGCCGGGGACTTCCCAGCGGTTGAGGACATCGGTGATGCGGTCTCGGCCAACCCGAACTCGTCCTGGGAGGTGACGGTCGACCTCGACGACTTCGAGTCCTCCTACAACCACGGCGCACTGCTGGGAATGGCGGTGGTCGAGCGGAACGGCCTCGGTGCGGATGGCGGCCGGGTGCTGGAGGCTCGCTTCTACTTCGAGGACGAGACGGTCAGCCTCGACGGCGATCAGGTCAGGCGGGCCTTCGGACTGAAGTCGAACTGGTTCCGATTCGCTCCGCTTCGGCGCGACGGGGCCGTGGTCACCAACGTCGACCTGGAGTCGGCGAACCGGTTCGTCGATCAGGCGTTCCGCCGGATCGAGGGCCGAGCACCGACCGGTGACGAACTGGATCGCTGGGTTCGCAGGCTCCGGACCGGCCAGCGGATCACCCTGGCCGACGAGTTGGTTCACGGCGACCAGTACGCAGGCACGGTGATCGACGAGCTGTATCTCTCGGCGTTCAACCGGGGGGCGGACGCCGGGGGCCGTCAGTACTGGGTGGCGGAGATGGCCGACGGACTCAAGTACGAGCACCTGGGGACCCTGTTCTACGGCTCACCCGAGTACGTCATGCAGTCGGGCAACACGAACGAGACCTTTGTCGACGCGCTCTACGGCGACCTGCTCGGCCGTCAGGCCGACAGCTCCGGTCGGGCGTACTGGCTTGGCCTCCTGGCAGATGGTCGGGCAACACCGGCCGATGTGGCCAACGCGTTCTACGTGTCGATCGAGTCCCGGCGGGACCGGGCGCAGGCAGTGCACAACCGGGTGCTCGGTGCAGCGCCGTCCGCGGCCCGGGCCGAGGAGCACGCCGCCCGGCTGCTGCAGGTCGACGATCTGACGCTGGCCGCCGAGCTGGCCACAGAGCTGGGGGCGCTCGATGACTGAGCGGGCGACGGATACCACCCACCAACGTGTTTCGGGTCCACCGGCGCACACAACAGACAGAGAGGAACTGCGATGACGATCGACCTCGAGCCGTCGGTGTTTGTCGCCGGTCACCGAGGCCTCGTCGGCTCGGCGATCTGCCGGCGACTGGCCAAGGCCGGTGTAACCAAGGTGTTGACCGTTCCCCGTCGGGAACTCGATCTTCGGGACCAGAGCGCGGTCAACCGATGGTTCGAGGAGAATCGACCGGACCAGGTCTACCTGGTGGCGGGGACGGTCGGCGGGATCATGGCCAACTCGACCCGCCAGGCCGAGTTCCTGTACGACAACCTGATGATCCACGCCACCGTCGTTGAGGCGGCCCGGCGGACCGGGGTGTCCAAACTGCTCTACCTCGGTAGCGCCTGTGTCTACCCAAGGCTGAGCCCGCAGCCGATTCCGGAGTCTGCGCTGCTGACCGGCCCGCTGGAGCCGACAAACGAGGGATACTCGCTGGCCAAGATCGCCGGTATGCGCCTCTGCGAGTTCTATCGGGAGCAGTACGGCTGCAACTTCATCACCGCCATGCCGACCAACCTCTACGGTCCGGGTGACAACTTCGACCTCGCCTCCAGCCATGTGTTGCCCGCCCTGATGCGCAAGTTCCACGAGGCCAAGGTTAAGGGCGTCGGCGGCGTTGAGATCTGGGGGACCGGCAGCGCCAAGCGGGAGTTCCTCCATGTCGACGACCTGGCGGACGCCTGCCTGTTCCTGATGGACAACTACGAGGGGGCTGGCCACATCAACATCGGCACCGGTGTCGACCTGTCGATCGGTGACCTCGCAACGATGATCCGCCAGGTGGTCTACCCCGAGGCCGACATGTTCTTCGACTCCACGAAGCCGGACGGCATGCCCCGACGGGTCCTGGATGTCACCGCGCTGACCGACCTCGGGTGGCGAGCCGGCATCAGCCTGGAGGACGGCCTTCGGAGCACCTATGCATGGTTCCTCTCCGCCATGGAGAACCCCGAGGCCGCCGGACGGGCAGGCGAAACGCTCGGCCTGTCCGGAGCGGACGTCCGGTGAGCGGCAGCGACGGCCTGCCGGGTGCGGAGGCGATCGGCCGGGAGCGGGGAGCGCCCGACACGATTGCGCCGGACACGATTGCATTTGTCCCGCCTCGCTTCGGTCCCGGGGTGATCGGCGGGGCGGAGGCGGTACTGGCCGAGGCCGCGGCAGGCCTGGCGGCGCGCGGCCACAACGTCGAGATCCTGACCACCTGCGCAAAGGACCACTTCACGTGGGCCAACGATTTCCCCGAAGGGGTCTTTTCGGTCGACGCGGCCGCGGTGATCGGTGATGCGATGCGTGCCGGGGCCACGACGGGTCCGGGGAACGGTCCTCTCGACACCGCCGCCGACGCCATCGATCTGACGGAAGGCGGACCAACGCTGACCGTCCGCCGGTTCGCGGTCGAAATGGACACCCCCGGGATCACCCGGGACAGGGTCGGCAACCGGATCCTCGCAGGTGACCGTATTTCGATCCAGGACCAACAGCTGTGGATGAACGACAGCCTCCGGTGCAGCGGGCTCTGGGATCACGTCTTTGACAACGGACAGCGGTACCGGGCCCTCGTCTTCGCCCCGTACATGTTCTGGACCACGTTTGCGGTCAGTCAGATCAACCCTGAGCGGTCGATCATCATGCCGTGCCTCCACGATGAACCACCCGCGGCGCTGGACATCTTTGCCTCGATGATTGAGGGAGCCCACGGCGTCTGGTTCCTCACCGAACCGGAACGGGACCTGGGGCACCGGCTTTACCGGGTCCCGGCTCGCAACACGATCGTCGGTGCGTCCGTTGACGTACCGGAGTCCTACGCCCCCGGTGAGTTCCGACTGGAGTATGAGATCGAGGGTCCCTACGTCTACTACGGCGGACGCCGGGAGTGGGGCAAGGGCTGGGACGATCTGGTCGCGGGTTACCTCCGGTACCTCTCGACCCGCCGGGGCAGGCCCGCCGTGAAGCTGGTGACGTCCGGCGTCGGGGAAATCGAGGTCCCACCGGCCGCCCAGGGCCAGCTCATCGACGTCGGCCTCCTGTCCGACCGACAGCGGGACAACGCCATGGCCGGAGCCATCGCCTACCTGCAACCCAGTGCCATGGAATCGTTCTCCCGCACCGTGCTGGAGGCGTTGCTGGCGTCCACCCCGGTGATCGCCAACCGGGCCAGCGACGTGGTGAGCTGGCATCTTGAACTGTCGAACGGCGGTTTGACCTACGACAGTGAGGCCGAGCTGGTCCAGTGCCTGGACTTCGTCTCCGACGAGCCGGAGGCGGCGGAGGCACTGGTCCGCGACGGACGGGCCTATGTGACCGACCGGTACCGGTTGCCGTTGGTCATCGACCGGATGGAGGCGGCGCTCGACCAGTGGCTGCCGATCGACAGGCGGGCGATGGCAAGTGGAGCGGCGGCAGTGGCCGCCGGTGGAGGGATCGAATCGTGACGACGCTGCTGGTGACCCCGTTCGCCCCGTATCGTGACGGCATCGCCGCCTACGCCGCCCAGGAGCTGCGCCGGCTCCGGGAAGGCGGAGAGGCGGTAACCGTCGTGTCGCCGCAGCCGTCCGCCGCCCGGTTGCACCTGCCGCTCGGAGGACCCCGGGGCATTGCCCGGTTGGGTCGTGTCGTCGCCGACTACGACCGTACGGTGATCCAGTTCGCCCCGGAAATGCTGTTCGGGCGCTGCCGCTCGGCCGCCCAACGCACCGCTGTCTGGGCCGGATTGGCGGCGGTGGCCCGCCGAACGTCGCTCGATCTTCGGATCCACGAGGTCGAGTACGGGCCCCTCGAACAGAATCCGATGGAGCGGCGGGCCGCCGCGCTGGCCTTGGGCCTGGCCGATCGGGTCACGGTCCACACCGAGGCGGAACGAGACTCGCTTGACCGGCTCACCGGCCTCGGGCGACGAATCGAGATCGTTGACCACGGGCGCGACTTCGCCCCGACGGTCGTTCGTAACCAGGCCGAGGCCCGGGCGGAGCTCGGCCTGGAACCCGGCGGGTTCGTCTTCCTGGCCATCGGGTTCCTCCAGCACCACAAGGGCTTCGACGTTGCGGTCGATGCGATCGATCGGATGCCGAATGTCGGCGCTCGGCTGTACGTCGTCGGTTCGGCCAGGGTCGATCACCCCGACATCACCGGTTATGTGGCGCACCTGCGATCTCGCTGCGCGGCGGTGGCCCCCGCAACCCTGCACGAGCGGTTCGTGAGCGACGTCGAGTTCGACCTGTGGTTGCAGGCCGCCGATGCCGTAGTCCTGCCGTATCGGGAGATCTGGTCGTCCGGCGTTATCGAACGAGCCAGGCTGTTCGACACCCGGGTACTGGCCTCCGATCTTCCGGAGCTCCGGGATCAGGCGCCTGCAGACACCCTTTTCTTCTCCGGTGTGGATGACCTGGCCATCGCCATGGAGAAGCTGTGCACCATGTCCGGTGACCCGGGGCGTATCGCCGAATCGGTCGAATCAGACCGGTCGGGGCGGGCACACCGGGCGCCGGCCGCATGGGAGGTCGATCGGTCGATGCCGGACCGGGACCAGATCCAGCTACAGATCACCGCCCGGGCCCGCTCCTCGGAGATCGATGCCACCGGTCTGGCGGAACCCACCAACCGAACCGTCGGCGGGGCGATCGACCCGCTGCTGTCGATCGGTCACCTCCATCGACCGGAACCGGTGTCGGCCCGGCCCGGCGTCACGCCGGTGAAACGGATGATCGAGCGGCTCATCGCCTGGCAGGTGGAACCGCTCGCGGCCCAGATTGAGAGCCTCCAGCGGGCCACGATCGCCGCCGTCGCCTCGTTGGAGCGGGGTGACACCCCCGACGGGCAGGGCGGGGCGGATGACGGAGGCGGTGAATCGGCCGTCGAACCCGACGGTGAATCGGCCGTCGAACCCGACGGTGAATCGGAAAGGGCGGATGAAGGCGGGGCGAACCACCCCGGAAGTTGATCACCAACGGCGGGGAAACGAGTGTCAGATGCACGAAGCCGTTCTGGAACGAGTGCTCGTTGTCGGAGCAAAAGGTCGCCTCGGCTCCGCCCTGATATCGGCGGCCTGGCCGATCGGCACCTTTGTCCTGCCGGCGACCCTTGACCAACTGGACATCACCGACGGTCCCGCGGTCAGGGCCTACCTCACCCAGTGGCGACCGGACGTGGTGATCAATGCCGCGGCGTTCACCTCGGTCGATCGGGCGGAGCATGCGCCGGAGACGGCAGCCAAGGTCAACCATCGAGGCGTGGAGAACCTGGCCGACGGTGCCGCCGCCGTCGGTGCCCGTCTGGTGCACTTCTCCACCGGCTACGTGTTCGACGGGGTGAAGGCGGATCCCTACGAGGAAACCGACCAGGTGAACCCGCTGTGTGCCTACGGCCGGTCGAAGCGGGGCGGTGAGCTGGCGGCGCTCGAGTTGGATGACTCGCTGGTGATCCGAACGTCCTGGCTGTACGGCTCGTCGACCCCGGGGTGGATCGACGGGGTGCGGCGGCTCGGCCGGCAGGGCAGGCCATTCTCGGTTGTCGACGATCGCCGAGGCTCACCGACGTCGGTCTCCGACCTGGCCGCAGCCGTCGTCACGGCGGTCAAGGCCGGGCTCGCCACCCCGGGCCTGTTCCACCTCGCGTCCCCCGACTCGGCCAGTTGGTATGACCTGGCCGACTGGGTCCTGCAGCTCGACGGTAGCCACGACCGGGCATCGCTCCGGCCGGTCGCCACCGATCCGAAGAGCACCATTGGCCGTCGGCCGGCGAACACGACGCTGCTCAGCTCCCGCTTCACCGATGCCTACGGAGTCCGGCTCAAGCCCTGGCGGGAGGCGATGAACGCCGTCTGGCCTCAGATCTCCGGTCGGCTGCACAGCGCACCGATGAGCGCCCCGCTCACCGCTCCGGGGCCGTCGGCTCGCTGACGGGTTCTCCTGGCCGGCCACGAGCGGCGGTGGTCAGTCGGCCAGGGCCTTCTCCAGCGTCTGCTCCACCTGGGAGATGGCACGATCTTCGGTGATGGCCCGGACTGTCTCGAAGCCGGCCCGACCGAGCTCGGCCGCCCCCGCCGGGTCGGCCAGGAGCTGATCGATGGCCGCGGCCAGTGATCGCGGGTCGGGATCGACGATGAGTCCGTTTCGGCCGTGTTCGACGAGCTCGGTCAACCCGCCTCCGTCCCGGCAGACGATCACCGGCCTGGCGAACGCCATCGCCTCGAGGGCGGTCAGCCCATAGTCCTCGTTGTAAGCCGGGGCGATGACCGCGGCCGCGGCCTGGTAGCTGCGATCCCTGGCTGCGTTGTCGACCGAGCCGATGAAGCCGATCCGCCCGCTGGACGGCCCGTCATGGGGCTGCCAACCGGCCGTGTAGATGCCACGATTCAACCAGGTCCGATGTTCGGGCAGAACCGTTCCGCCTCGGGCGCCAAGCTCGGCGTCAAGGCTGCGGACCAACTCCTCACGCGACCCGTCGCCGACAAAGACGCACGCACGGTCGGACGTCATGAGATGGATTGCGTTGACCAGCAGCTCCGGTCGCTTCGGCCACTCCATTCGGCCGACGTGAAGCAGTGGGCCGCCCGGTTCGTAGGGCGGTGGCGTCGGCGGGATCTCACACGCCGGCGGGGCCTGATAGATCGAGATGCGGTCCTCCGGGACGGACCAGTACTGCCGGAGCCGGGCCGCGGCGGTGGCCGACCCCGCCAACCAGTGGCGGACGTCTCCAACGCCGACCCGATCGATCCGTCGCACCGAGCGTTCGGCCGCGCCGTGGATCTCGTCGGTGGCAAAACCGCTGGTCAGGTAGGCCCCGGAGAGGTCGTAGAACTGCCTGGCCTGATGGTAGAAGAGCGCAACCTTGCGATGATGGTCGACCAGGTAGGTCGGGGGCTGTGTTGTCAGGACCAGGTCGAACCGACTGAGGTCCAACTCCGCCACCTGATCCACCACCGACAGATACTTGAAGTAGTCGTCGTGGAATTCGTGCTGCACCGGTTGGATGGGCAGCCCCAGGATCCCCGCCTTTGGCCGTTTGGCGTCGAGTCCGACGTGACGGATGTTCCACCCCCGCTCGACCAGACCGTTCATGACGGTCAGCAGGTGCCGCTCGAAGCCGCCCATGACACCGTGGTCCGGCCGGACGACGGCAACCGTTGCTCCTCGTACCATCGCCGTTACCTCCGTTCCCCTTCGAGCGAACCGATCCGCCGGTGGGCCTCCGCCAGATCGGCTTCGAGCTCCCTGATCCGCTGATCCTGTTGCTGCGTCCGATGGTCCAGCTGATGCAGGCAATGAATCATCGCCTCCGCAAGGTTTGCCTGGTGGACCGCTGCCGGCTGCAGCACGGTCCTGGCCGGTCCGGAGGTCGCGGCCCGTAGACGGGTGTGGGAATGTGACGCGTGGTCCAGGTAGTGACCGAGGTTTCGATCCGTGACCAGCGGATGGGGAAGCTGTGTCAGGCGGTCGCCCGGCCGGAGTGCACTGACGGCCCGGTCGGTGAGCTGCTCCATGATGGCCAGGGTCATGGCCCGATCGGTGAACGGCTCCGGATCCGGGACCCCGACGTGAACACTGCTGTCCGGGAGCAATGACTCCGCCAGATTTCTGGTCATTTTGCTGTTAATGGCGGATCGATAGGTCCGCGTGAGCGTCCTGCCTAGCGGACTGCCGGTCGACGGGCTCTCCTGCATGATCCCGATGGGGCCTTTCCGTGGGTGTCTGTCTCGGCTGGGGCTGAAACGTTTGTATTTAGGAAGGTTTGACTGTAGCGCGCGTGTTGAGACAACAGGTTCCGGCCCCTGCCCCACCCCTTCGACAATGACGTAAGAACGCCAAGAAAGATAAAGATTGCGGGTGGTTCTATTTGTATGTAGCGGCAGGCACTATTTCTCATTCTTTGACGCGTAACACGCCCGGAAATGCGCAAACATACATCCATGAGCCTCATCCACAGGATGTCAGAACCCGTCCGGACGCCGGTGCGACGTTTCACGAACCACTACGCCATCTTCTTCGAAGATCTGATCCATGCGGTCAAGAATGAGATCGTCGGCAAGATCGATCGGGTCGATCGCCGTGTCGAAGATGTCGACCGGTCGATGACCGCGGCGTACGAGTCCGTCTCGGACCAGCTGGCCATACAGACCGCCACGATCAGGACGTTGCGCAGCGAGGTGGCCAGGCTCCAATCGATGATCGAGCTGGATGGTTCACCGGTGCTCGACCTGGATTCCGGGACGACCCCACCGTCGACCGAGATGCGGCTTGCCGAAGGCTCGACGGGGCCCGCCGAGGGATGAACGTCGTCTATGACCTGCTCGGTTTCCAGAGTCGGGATCATGGCGAGCGGGGCATCGCCCGATACGTACTGAACCTGGCACTGGCGATCGAGCGGACACGCCCGGGACTCATCACGGAGTATCGGGTGCATCCCGAGCTTCCGTTCCCGACCGGGCTTGAGCCGCTGGTTGGCACCGGTCGTCTGCAACTGGCGGATCGGCGGACCACCGGGGCCCGCTCCTCCGGTGGCGGTGTGTTCATCGCCGGCTCCCCGTTCGAGACCTACAACCAACCGTCGGACCTGGTCCTGCCGCGATTCGTTCGATCGAGCGAGTGGCGGCGAATGGTCGTCCTGCACGACCTCATCCCCGGGATCTTTCCCGAGCTGTACCTCGACCACGAGACGAACCAGCGCTGGTATCAGGCCAGGTTGAGCTCGCTCAACCTCTTCGACCGCTATCTCACCAACTCGCAGGCCACGGCCGACGATGCGCTGGCGATGCTGGACATCACCCAGGACCAGGTCACGGTCATCGGCGCAGGGGCCGACGATCAGTTCCGCCGTCCGGAGGACGGTCACCGGGCCACGGCGGCTCGGCTGGTCGCGTCCGGACTGATTCCCGATCTTCGCGACGGTTACATCCTGTTCCCGACGGGGATCGACCCTCGCAAGAACATCGAACGGACCATCCATGCCTACGGCCGACTCCCGAGACGACTTCGGCACCGCCATCAGTTGGTGTTGTCCTGTCGGCTGAGTGACGGTGACCGGGAAACCGTCATGGCGATGGCCGATGAGGCCGGAGTGGGCGACGAGCTGGTTGTCACGGGGTACGTCTCCGACGCAACGCTCGGCCGGCTGTATCAGGGCGCGCATCTCGTCGTGTTCCCGTCGTACTACGAAGGATTCGGGTTGCCGGCGCTGGAGGCGATGAGTTGCGGAGCCCCGGTCATCTGTGCGGATGCCACCTCGCTGAAGGAGGTGCAGCTCCTCCCCGAGGCTCGCTTCGATCCGCTGTCGGTTCGGGCCATCGCCTCCGCCATAACGCGGGCTCTGACCGATGAGGACTTCCGCGAGCAGCTGCGAAATCAGTCCCCACCGCCCTTCACCTGGGACAACGCCGGGCGGCTGACCGGCGATGCCGTTGTTGCCGCCCTCGCCGATCTTGCGCACCGAGCCGCGCCGATCGACCTCCGAGCGAACGGGATCGGATCCGGGATCCGGACGGCGGATCACGGCGTGTCCGGCCGGGCAAAACCTCGACTTGCGCTGTTCGCTCCACTCCCGCCGCAGCGCACCGGCGTTGCGCAGTACACCTACCGGATGATCGACGAACTTCGTCATCATTGTGATGTCACCGTTTTTGTCGATTGCGGGCCCGGGGACCGGGACCGCCCGGAGGAGCGGCGGGTCGACGAGGATCTGGTGCGAACCCGGGACGCCGAGGCGGGCAACGGGGCCGCCTTGACCCCGGCCGATCTGCTGCGGCCTGACGGCGTGACGGTCGTGTCCCACGATTTGTACGAGGCGATGGCGGCCGGCGGCGGTGCATTCGACCAGACGCTGTAC
>JBCCGJ010000060.1:0-21396 GCA_039029335.1 Actinomycetota bacterium
CCGTTTCGGCGCGTACTCCCGTAGGGGTACACAGCACCTCGCTGGGGAGGATTCGCCGTATCGGGACGCTTCGTACGGTCGCCCTATGAGAAAGCGACACTTGATCTTCCCATTGACCGCAGCGTTTGGGCTCGTTGTCTACTTCGGTCTTTTCAACTACAAGCCCTTTGTCGACTTTGTGTTCGAGTTCGGAGACTCCAGTACCGAACGCTTCGATCCCGAAGCCTCCGACGTCCGCTTCGAATCAACAAATGAACAGCAACAGACGCTGAGCTACGAAGCGGAGATCCTCCAGCCGTCCGGCATCAGCATCCGGGACGACCGAATGCTCATCGTGACCGATACCGCGGACGTGTTCCTGACCGACTCCACCGCGGACATTCTCGACTCAGCCCGCCTCCGCGGTGGCCCACTGCTACTTCGGCAGGGCTTCACGGAGGGTGTGACATGGATCGACGACGGATCGGCTGCGGTTATCGCAGGCGAGGGAACCAAGCTTCTGTTCCTGACGGTGACGGACGCCGAGGTCTCGGTCGAGCGATCGGTGAGCTTGAACTTGGAGAACCCGACAGGGTCCGAGGTTCAGGCGATTGCCTACCGGGAGACAACCGGTTTGCTTTCACTCACGATCGCCGAACACGACGCGCTCCGGGTGGTCTGGCTGGACGGCGACGGTCAGGTCGTCGACGAGACCCACATCGATCTTCCCGGCGTCCATCCCGAGCAACAAGACGTGCAGGGTTCGGCTATCAGGGACGAAACGCTCTACCTCCTGCTCAAGCGAAACATCCTCGTTGAGATCGATCTTCTGGACAATCGGGTCGTTGCGGTTGCCGCTCTCGACTACGACGGCGACAGCTCCGGACTGGCGGTCGCCGATGATCGGGTCTTCGTGACAACCGATCATGAGTACTACGAAGCCCCGACCACGCTGCAGACGTTCAGCCTCAAAAACCATGCGGCCGGGTAAGCGGAAAGCCGGATCCGGCTTGAGCCCGTCAGAGGCGTTGACAAAACTCGTCGCCGGATGCACACCCGTCCACCGTGATACACCAGTCCCATGATCTACGTGCCGATCACGTACATCCCCGACGGTCCGGTCACCGCGGCGCTCAAGCGTGAGATGAAGGGCCGCAAGCCGAAACCACGGCTCGGCAACCTGGGGCCGCTCCTCGATGAGAATCTGGTTGCGGCCCGAAAGCACGGGCATTTCCTCTACCACCCCGACGACCTTCGCCTCCTGAAGGACGTGGAGCAGAATCCACTGGTCGTCGAGGAAGGATTTGCCGTGCTGCGGCAGGTGATGACCGAGAAAGGGATCGCCGAGCCGCAACGCTGGAAGCGCACGCCGCCCTACTACCTGAACACGCCGCTGGTCATCAAGCGCACGTTGCTCCTGGCGTTCGCCATGACGATCGGCATCACCATCGCTGTTCTTCTCGGCCAGGAGAGCGCCGTCGCCGCCATGGTCGTTGCGATAGTGGTCATCTCGATCGCCGGGGCCGGCCTCTTTGGCCTGATCCTCTCGAAGACCGTGATCCGTGTAGCCGACTCCTCGTAACATCCCCACCGACGTCGTCCTTCGACAACGGGCATCTCGCCCGAGCCTCACCGGTCACGGCCCCGGCCCTGTGGGGTTCCTCCATTGCACCCAGGTCGGGCATGGCAGCATGTCGCTCGGTACTGTTGGCCTATGAGCGTTCGCTCGCAGCTGACTCTCGATCACCTCTTCTTTGAGTTGGAGGAGGAGTTGTTCGAAGCCGCCGCCGGTGTGCTCCCGAGAATTCAGAACGTTGATCATCGAACGGTGCAGCGACCGGACATCACGTACGAGGGGATCTATCTGGAGACGACAAGTGGCCTGTACGTTGAGCTGCTGCGGTCGAATCCCCTCCTCGGGGCCACCAACTCAATCGGCCTTGCGGTGTGTGCGTTGGACGCCGACGTCTTTGATGTGCAGTCCCTTCCGGAGAAGGTTCCCGGACTCGAGTGGGGGGCCGGAGTTCCGGCGTTCGACCCCGATGGTACGCCGTGGTACACCTTCTATCTCGCGAATGGCGGGAATCCATCCGGCCCCCATATCTGGGCCATGTCGTATCAGAACATGGACCGGTGCAGGACACACAGGTACCGGAGCAACCCACCGGATGAAGGCGAGTTCGCGTTTGCCACGCTCCTGTCCGCCGCCGCAACGGTGCCGCCCGGTTACGTCGACAGGTTTCGTCCCCATTTCTCGTACCTACCGTGCACGATCGATGACGACGGAAGCCGATTGACATTCGGGACCGGCTCAGGTCACTTCGTGCTGAAGATGACCGAGGATGACGTCGAGGATGTACGCCTCGATCGGCTGGTGCTCCAACGCACCAGGACCGACATAGACACAGCATTGGACGGTCTCGGAATCACCTGCAAACCAATGGGCGACAAGCTCGAAATAACATTCGAGAGATGAATCGGCGAGGTTGATTCGGTCCGGAGACGCCAGCGTCGGCCCACCTCGTTCCTCGACGTGATCGCCCCGATCGACGTGCGCGCGCGGCCGTCATACCGCCGGGAGGCGCAGAGCCTCGGAGTTGTCGTGGTCGGTGACGGCAGGGGCCGGGTGGGTGCGAAGCATCCCGCTGCCTTCCCCTTCAGCTCGCCACCTACCGGCGATGGCGCCGCATCATCACCGCGTGGGGCTGCTCATTGATGAATGTCGCGTGAGGCTGGCCGGGTTGTGATGAGGTTGGCGTGTTCTGCAACTACCGCGGTTGGTGCGATGCCGTAGGGTCGAGGGCGTGCCTAGTCCTCTCGACTACGCGGTGAACCGGCGGTGGTCCGACCTGCTGCGCAACGTCGGGGTCGAACCAGAGGTGGTGCTCGAATCGGCCGGTCTGCCAAGGGACCTGTTCGAACGAGAGTCCGCGACCCTTTCGCCGCCGGACATGTTCCGGCTGTGGTTGGCTGCTGACATGGCCATCGGTGATCCGTTGCTGCCGCTGCGGGTCGCCCGTTCGCTGACGCTTGAGTCGTTCGACACCGCCATCTTCGCTGCGCTTTGCAGCCGAGACCTGAACGCCGCCGCTGGGCGAATCGCTGCCTACAAGCGATTGATCGGACCCGCTCGCCTCGATGTCGAGGTCGGCTCCCGGCGGACCCGGCTGGAGATGACGTGGCCGGCCACCGTGACGCCGCCGGTCTCGATGGCGTTGACCGAGTTGGTGTTCTGGGTCGCCCTGGTCCGGCTGGCCACCGGCTCGGAGGTGGTGCCGGCCGCGGTGACCTGTCCAGATCCCCCTGACCGTGTCGACGCATATCACCGATACCTGGGAGTGACCGTACGCCGGTCCGATCGGTGGGCGGTCAGCTTCTCGGCCGTCGACGCCGGCCGCCCGTTTTTCACCGCCAACGAGGGGATGTGGCAGTCGTTCGAAGACGAGCTCGGCCGCCGCCTGGTCGACCTGGAGCGCACCGCAACGACCTCGGAGCGGGTCCGTGCCACCCTCTTGGAGCTCCTTCCGGCCGGTGAGACCAATGCCGGTGCGGTTGGCGCCACCCTCGGTCTCAGCGTCCGCAGCCTGCAACGCCGACTGCAGGACGAGGGCACGAGCTTCAAGGGGCTGGTCAACGAGACGCGCTCCGACCTGGCCGTCCACTACCTGCGCCACTCGGAGTTGCCGATCGCCGACATCGCGTTCCTCTTGGGCTACGGCGATCACCGCTCCTTCTATCGGGCCTTTCACTCCTGGACGGGCTCGACCCCAAAGGCCGTTCGACTGGCGGCCTGACCCCTTTACCCCCTATCGAATCGAGGATTCCCTCATGTCCACTGTGTTGATCACCGGCTGTTCCAGCGGCATCGGTCGAGCGGCGGCCAAGCGGTTCCAGGCCGAGGGCTGGAACGTTGTGGCCACCATGCGCGATCCCGACAGCGAACTCGAACTAACCGAGCTGTCCGACACCCTCGTCGCCCCGCTCGACGTGACCGATGTGGCCACCATCGAGTCTGCCGTCGCCGCCGGGATGGAGCGCTTCGGCGGGATCGACGTGCTGGTCAACAACGCGGGCTATGGGGCCTACGGACCGGTTGAGTCGACGCCGCGGGAGAAGATTGTCCGCCAGTTCGAGACCAACGTGATCGGGCTACTCGATGTGACCAAGGCCGTACTGCCCCATTTCCGCCAGCGGGGAAGCGGCGTGATCGTCAACATCTCGTCGATGGGGGGCCGAATCACGCTGCCCCTCGGGGCGCTTTACCACGGGACCAAGTTTGCGGTTGAAGGAATCTCCGAGGCCATGACCTACGAGCTCGGCGCCATCGGCACCACGATCAAGCTGGTCGAGCCGGGCATCGTCGGCACCGACTTCAGTGGCCGGTCGATGGACCTGAGCATCGACCCCGAGCACGCCGAGTACCAGCCGGTGATCAACGCCCTGGTGGCGGCCAGCCAGGCCGAGGGCCGCTTCTCGTCATCCCCCGAGGATGTGGCAGACGTGATCTTCACCGCCGCCACCGACGGGACCGACCAGCTGCGTTATGTCGCCGGGGCCGACGCCGAGCAACTCCTGGCCATGCGAGCCTCCTCAGACGACGCCACCTACCTCGCCGGCATTCGAGCCAACTTCGGACTTTGAACCGCCCCACGACGAGGACACAACGATGAGCAGACTGAGCTGCCAGATCCCGACCATTCGATCGTTGCGTCGTGAGAGATCCCTCTACCGGCCGATGAAACACCGGAGCTCCGGGCAACGACGTTGCAAACAGCGCTTCTCGTGCCTCGAGACGCCGGCGAGCATTACCTGTTCAACGATCATCTGATCACAACCAAGGTAGTGGTGCGGATCGCAGCCGATTTCGGGATCGAAGTCATCGGCCCACCACCGACACCGCTCGACTGACCGATTCAGGCTGTCAAGTGCCGTGAACCGCCTCTATGCGGATCGCCCCTGCGAGTCTTCTCGACAGCGGTGGATCTCGCTTGAGTTTGGCGTTGGTTTCGAACCTGTCCGGCCGAAGCGAGGAAGGGAAATCGTATGTTGCAACTCGGCTACGTCCTGCCAACCAGAGAAAACATAATGAATGGGAAGCCGCCAGGCGCGGCGCTGCTTGACGCAGCACGGCGTGCCGGCGGTCTGGGGTTCGACTCCATCTGGGCCGGTGATTCGCTACTGGCGAAGCCTCGACATGATCCGTTGACGTTGTTGGCGGCGGTTTCAGGAGCCGTACCCGACGTCACGATCGGGAGCGCGGTTTTGTTGTTGGCGATGCGCAACCCGGTCCTCCTCGCCCATCAGCTCGCGACCCTTGATCAGGTCAGCGAAGGTCGCCTGATCGTCGGAGCGAGCATCGCCCTCGATGCGCCCGCGATACGCAAGGACTTCGCCGCCGCCGGTGTGCCTTTCGAAAAACGGGTCGGTCGATTCATGGAGGCGGTACGGCTCATGCGCGCCCTGTGGTCGGGCGAGCCGGTCGATTGGACCGGCCGGTGGACCGTCGAGAGCGGTACGTTAGCGCCGACCCCGTACCGCCCGTCCGGTCCTCCTCTCTGGATCGGAGCGAACGCCCCCAAGGGCGTTGCCCGGGCGGGGGCACACTACGACGGATGGTTTCCGTCCGGCCCGGGTCCCGATACCTACGCCGGCCGACGGCAGATCTTCATCGAAGCAGGCAAGAACGCCGGGCGCGATATCGAACGGTTGACCGCCGCCGCGTATATGACGTTGTGTATCGGTCGGGACGAAGACCAAGCCAATCAGGCGCTGGACCACTTCATCAGGGGTTACTACCCCGGCGTGGACCCGCAACTCTTACGCAAGCACGAGGCCTTCGTTGCCGGCACGCTGGACCAGGTCCTGGACTACATCCGCCACTACACGGCCTCAGGTGCTGAGCACGTCGTCTTTCGACTCGTCGGGGATCACGAAACCCAGATGCGGCAGCTGGCGGAACGTCGTGACGAGATGCACGAGTGACTCCCCGATACATTCCCGACTATCGCCCGAGGCGACCGCGACCGATCGACAGGCTGCTGGCACCTGTGCTCAAGCCGTACGCGAGCGAACTCTGGACAACGCCGTTGAGAGGCGCCCCGGCAGGTTTGGGACAAACCGGCGACATCACCGGTCGTTCGACCCGTCCGATATCGCCGGTCCCAGGATGGGCGATCAGCGGTTGGGGCGCATCGGTGGGGTGAGTGCTGCGGCTACGAGGGGCGAGTTGGCTCTAGCCGTCGGTCCGGGCCTGGGCTGCTGGTCCGAGGGCTTCGACGAAGTCGTGAAGCCTTTGGTGAGTAGCCGGTCGAGTACGGGCCCGTAGATGAGGGCCAGTGGTCCGCCCTGAGGTTCGTAGTCATAGCTCATCGAGAAGCCTGTGGTGCCATCTCTGTCCGACAGCGTGAAGGTCATCGTGGCCCGCTTGATGGGTTCTGCGAGCGTGAGCCGGCGCCCGGGTGTGGTGGCTCAGCGAGATCGGACGCCGTTGAGGAACTGGTTGACGGCATTGTGTGACATGTCGTCGGGGTCGACCTCTCCGGTGAGTGCCCAACGGGCGAGCACGGCCATGTTGATGCCGCCCATGAGCGAGGCGATGGTCAGGTCGATGTCGGCGACATCCGCATCACCGACAGCTCGTGCCTCGATGAGCAGCTCGCGCAAGGGCGCCATGATCGCTCGTTCGGACGAGGCCAGGATCTCGGCCATGGCTTCCATCCGTCCGGTCGCACGGACCATGTTGAGACACAGGGCAGGATTGCTGGCCAACTCATGAACGGCGGCCCGCATCGCTGCTTCGAATCGCTCGAGAGCAGTTCCCCCGGCCGGCTGGGCACTCCGCATGGCGTCGGCGATCCGAAGCACCTTCTCGTGCATCAGGAACGTCAGGAGGTCATCCTTGCCTGCGAAGTAGTAATAGAGCGTGGCTCGGGCGACGCCGACATCCTCAGCGACGCGCTCCATCCGCACGCCATCGCCCTGGGCGAGCAGCTGATCGCCGCCGCGGTACAGCTTCGCTGCCAGGTCCTCGGGCACCTTCTTCACGATGGGCAACCTAGCACAGTCGACAGACGCGCATCTAGACAGTCGTCCGAATCAATGCTAGACAGGTCATCTAGAAACTAGACAGTCATCTAGACACAAGTCCGATTCCATCCCCCAAGGGATGGGCCGGCGCCAACATCGCCAGCCGACAGAGCGCGAGGAACAACGTGAACCAGACAGAGATCAACGAGACGATCCAAGCCTCCATAGACCAGGTCTGGGAGGTCCTATTCTCCCAGTACGGAGACATCCACATCCACAACCCGCTCATGACGGCGTCCAACTACATGCACGGAGCCACCGAAGGAGGACCGGATGTGGTCCGGCACTGCGAATTCGGCAAGAAGTTCTACCTCGACGAGAAGATCACCGACGTGGACGAGCAGAAGGGCTTCCGGGTCGAGGCCGGCGAGCACAACTTCCCATTCGTGACACACATGTCGGCCACCTACGAACTGTCATCGCCCGACGAGAACACCACCGAAGTCCACATGGTGTCTTTCAACTCGTACGCACCAGGGTTCATGAGGCACCTGCTGGGGCGGCAAACGAAAAAGACCCTCGCCAAACACCTCTTCGGCCTCAGGTACTACATCGAGACCGGCAACACCCTCGACCCAGACAACTACGACGAAATCTTCGCCGCGCACACGTAGAGTCCGACCCGCAAAGACGCTCCTCGGCATGCACTGGATTCCAGAACGCTTCGAGGAGCGCTCCGCCACTCTGCGATGCGACAGCGAAGATGACCCCGAACGACGCCCGTCCGAGTTCGTGAGATCGATCGACGGTGATGCTCTCCGGATCGGCGAGCACGGCGAGAGCCTCCTTGACGGTGTCCTTCGCCAGCAGCGACATCCCCAATCGCTCGGCGTGCCGTCGCAGGTAGCAGCATCGGCCATGAACGACATCAGGCGGATCGATCGCCGCCACCGGACCCACTGCATCGAAACCCACAACAGTAGATGAGGATAATCTCATTATTGAGGTAGACCTCATTATTGACTACGATGACTCCATGCTCCGCACTACGTACAACCCCAGGACAGACTGGCTCTTCTACCTCGTCGTTGCGTCGTACGCATATCTCATCATCTCGATGACCTACGGTCTTTGGTTTGGCGACGGCGTGAACGTCTTCGCCTCGTACCACGACGACCCCACATTGGTGGAGGCGAACGAGGTCTACTGGTCCAAGACGACCTTCCTCTTCCTGACCCTCCTGCTCGCCGGGATCGGGTTTGACTATCGATTCGCCGTCGGCTTCGGGGCCACCTTCTGGGCGGCGTCCCTAACGCTCATGTTCGGCGCAACACCGACGCTCGTCTTCGTTCTGTTTCTTGGAACGGGGCTGCTCGTCCAGCAAGCGGCGAGGCGGCAGATCTTCATCGCAAAGGACTCCACGCAGCGCGGCGAGGTCGAGGATCTGGCCGCCACCTGACGTGTAACGGTGACCGCTCGAGAACGGCACTACTCCGCACTCGGGTACCGCCGAAGGCTTGTCGGGCACTCGCCGGGTCGAGGCCGTCGTTGTCGAGCGCTCCGAGCACTGCTCAACGGCGGTTACGAGCGAAACGCGCAGCTGTGGGTACGCGGGGAGGTTCACTCACTAGAGGATCGCCTCGTTGAGGGTTCAGGTGGATCTGTCCGAATTGGCGTCGGCCCGATAGTGACGGCCGATCATGGCGAGCACGTTGGCGAGCGCCGCTTCGATATCAACCTCGGCCGGCGACACCAGGTGTTGGAGGGCGATGCCTCGCACCATGCCCATGATCACGGCGGCCTCGGTCTCGGGATCGGTGGCAGCGTCGATCTGGACGACCCCGTCGTCGACGGCCTCCCGCAGCGCGTCGGTGATCTGGCGCCGGAAGAGGGCGTCGTTGGCGGCCACGACCCGCCGCAACTCCGGCGTGGCGCTGATCGCCTCGGCCATGGCGACGAAGACCGTTCGGCCGAGGCTGCCACCAGGCTCGGGGCGTTCGATGGTCGGAGGCCGGATATAACCGCGCAGGTAGACCGCGAGGAGACCTTCGAGCCGGTCCAGGCCCCGAAGCTCGGGAACGCCGGACCGGCTGGCGGTCTCGGTCACCACCTCTCGAATCGACTCCATCACCGCCTCGAAGAGCGCCTCCTTCGATCCGAAGTGGTACGCGACCAGTCCCGAACTGACGCCGGCCCGCTCGCCGATGTCGCGAAGCGTGGTACCGGCGTAGCCCAGCTCACCGAAGAGCGCAGTGGCCGCCTCGATGAGCGCCGATCGCGAGGCGGCACGACGCTCGGCCTGGGTTCGGCGGTCCATACCCCGGCGATAGTAGCTGACGAGTCCGTCGGACAAGATATTAATTGGCTGATCAGTAATGTTCTGAGCTAGCCTTCGTGGATCGGTCCACGAACGTCTGGGGAGCTGCGATGGCCGACACTCGGGATACCGACAGCGCTGATGAGGAGTCGACGGGACCCCCACCCCTTTGGACCATGGTCGACGGGGCGGTCGAGCTGCGGGGCTTCCGCTGTCGCCGCTGCGACACGGTGGGGTTCCCGCCGCAGTCCTACGGCTGTCCGTCGTGCGGTGCCACCGGCGATGATCTGGTCGAGGCTCTGATCCCCGCATCCGGAGCGCTCCGCACGTTCACGACCGTCCACCTCGACCCCAAACACGAGACTCCCTTCCAGATCGGCGAGGTGGCGACCGGCGCCGCCCCCCTGATCCGCTGTCGCCTCCGGGTCGAGCGGCCGCAGATAGGCCAGGAGCTGGTGGCTCGGATCCGGACCGACGAGCATGGCGACACGCTGGAGTTCGTCGCCGCCGACGGCGAGGAGCAGGTCGATGGGTAGGAACATCCTGGCCGACCGGGAGGTCCACGTCGTCGGCATCGGCCTGCATCCCTACGTCCGCCAGTCCGAGCGAACCTACGTGACGATGGGCCTGATTGCGGTCCGGGAGGCGCTGGCCGACGCCGGGCTGACCTGGTCCGTGGTGGAAAGCGCATACGTCGGCAACGCCCGGATCGGGATGGCCGCCGGCTCGACCATGCTCAAGTACCTGGGTTCGTCGGGGCTGGCGGTTGCCCAGGTCGAGAACGCCTCGGCCTCCGGCTCCACCGCCGTGCGCCAAGCCGCCTTCGACGTGGCGTCCGGAGCCACCGAGCTGAGCATTGCCATCGGCGTCGACAAGGTGGCGCCGGGCCGTCGGGGCGGGCCGGTGATGGCCGAGGTCCGCAGCCTGGCCGACGGGCTCATTCAGCCCTTCAGCCACTTCGCCATGCTGACCGAGCGGTACCTCCACGACACGGGGGCCACCATCGAGCAGGTGGCCGGGGTGGCGGTCAAGAACCACCGCAACGGCGCCCGCAATCCCTACGCCCAGCGCCAGAAGGTCCGGACCCTTGAGGAGGTGCTGGCTCCGCCCCAGATCTCCGGCCCCTTGACCCGGCTCCAGTGCACCCCCGTCGGCGAAGGGGCGGCAGCGGTCATCGTCGCCTCGGCCGATGCCATCGACCGGCTCGGGCTCGACCGGAGCCGGGCCGTCCGGATCCTCTCGTCGGCCAGCCGGCTGGAGGAGTTCACCCCCGGGGTCAATATGGACGTTGCCCTGACCGAGAAGACGACCCGCCAGGCCCTTGAGGCGGCATCGGTTGAGCCCGCCGAGATCGACATCATCGAGTGCCACGACGCCTTCGCCATCGAGGAGCTGCTGTACGTCGAGGCCATGGGCGTCTGCGACGAGGGTGAGGCGGTCCGACGACTGGAGCGTGGCGACTTCGACATCGGCGGCGACGTGGCTGTCAGCCCCTCGGGCGGTCTGATCGCCATGGGCCACCCGATCGGCCCGACCGGGGTTGGCCAGGTGTGCGAGATCACCCGGCAGCTGCGGGGCGAGGCCACCGGCCGCCAGCATCCCGGCGCCCGCACCGCAATCGCCCACATGGTCGGGGTCGGCGCGGTGTGCGTCGTCCACATCCTCCAGCGGGGCTGACCGCCCGCTCATCGCCCCCCCTTTTATCCACCACATCCGAGCCGACACCGAGGAGCAACCCATGGACACCTTCAACCTCAACGGGGCCAACGCCCTCATCACCGGCGCCGGCCAGGGCGTCGGTCGGGCCATCGCCCTGGCCCTGGCACGGCACAACGCCGGCACGGTCCTCATCAACGACGTCAACCCCGAGCGGGCCGAAGCCGTGGCCCGCGAGGTGACCGAGGCCGGGGCCAACGGCGCGGCCGCAGTGGCCGACGTGACCGACTACGAACAGGTCCAGGGGATGGTCGAGCTCGGCTCAGAGGCCGGCGGGATCGACATCCTCATCAACAACGCAGGCAACCGGGGGGCCGACCCCGGCCGGGTCCAGAACGGCAACTTCTGGGAGCTCCCGCCGTCCAACTGGGACGCCTCCCTGGAGGTCAACCTCTACGGGCCGATGTACTGCACCCGGGCCGTCCTGCCGCAGATGATCGAGCGAGGGGCACCGGGTCGGCTCATCACCATCATCTCCGACGCCGGTCGGGTGGGTGAGCCGGCCCTGGCCGCCTACTCGGCGGCCAAGGGTGGAGCCGCCTCGTTCACTCGGGCCATCGCAAAAGCCGTCGGTCGCTACGGGATCACCGCCAACAACGTGGCCATCTCGGCCACCCGGACCCCGGCTACCGCGGCCCGGTTGGAGGACCCCGAGGTGGTGAGGCGGGCCTTCCGCGACTACATCGTCCGCCGGCCCGGGGAGCCCGAGGACATCGCCCCGGTTGTGCTGCTGCTGGCCTCGCCGGCGTCATCGTGGATCACCGGGCAGACCTATCCGGTCAACGGGGGCTACGCCCTCAACTTCTGACCCGCCATGGATGCCGACCCCCAGCCCATCCCCGCCTCGCTCGAGTACTGGGCCGCCCACACCCCCGACGCTCCGGCCGTTGTCCACGGCGATCGGGTACTGACGTACGGCTCGTGGAACGACGCCGCCGACCGGCTGGCCGACGCACTGGCCCGGTTGGGGGTGGAGACCGGTGACCGGTTGGGGATGCGGTTCCGGCTCCGGCCCGAGTGGTTCGTGGCCCAGCGGGCGCTCGGCAAGCTCGGGGCCCAGTTGGTCGCCGTCAACTGGCGGCTGACTCCGGACGAGGCGGCCTACATCCTGAGCGACAGCGGGAGCCGAGGCTTGGTCTGTGACGACGAGGACGTGACCGGCTGGGACCGGCTCGGGCTCGACCTGCTGGTCACCGTCGGCCAGGGGCCCGGCACCACCGGCTATCGGCTGGAGGACCTGGTCGTCGACGATGGTCCGGCGCCGACCCGTCGCTACGGACCGGTCAAGCCCGGCCTGGTGGTCTACACCTCAGGCACCACCGGGTACCCGAAGGGGGTGCCGCCGGGCCCCACCGTCCATGACCTGACGCCGCCGGATCCGGAGACCCTGGAGGTCGGCGACGACGGTCGGGGCAGGACGGCCACCACGACGCTGTTGACCCTCCCCATCCACCACGCCGCCGGACCGGCGCTGGCTGTCGCCGCCTGCACGGCCGGCGGCACGATCGTGCTCCACGACCCCTTCGACCCGGCCGAGGTCCTGCGGCTGATCGAGCAGCATCGGGTGGCGGCCTGGACGGCGGTGCCGACCATGTTGCTCCGGGTCAGGGCCCTGCCCCCGGAGGTTGTGGCCGCCAACGATCTGTCATCGCTCGGCTACCTCGGGCTGGGAGCGGCCGCGGTGCCGTTCGAGCTGAAGCGATGGGCGGTCTCGGTCTTCGGCGACGACTGCCTGTGGGAGGGCTACGGCAGCACCGAGGCCGGGATGATCAGCCAGATCTCGCCCGCCGACCAGCTCCGAAAGCCGGGATCGAGCGGTCGGCCCTATCCCCACGTGACCGTCCGCATCCTCGACGACGATTGGAACTCACTGCCGGCGGGCAGCACCGGGGAGATCGCGGTGAAGAGCCCGACCGTGTCGACCGAGTACCTGGGCCAGGGACCGATGGGGCCCGACGTGCTCCGCGATGGGTTCTACCGAACAGGCGACGTCGGCCATCTCGACGACGACGGCTTCCTGTTCATCACCGACCGGGTCAAGGACATGATCGTGGCCGGCGGCTCCAACATCTACCCGGCCGAGATCGAGAAGGCCCTGATCGAGCACCCGGCGGTGGTCGACGCCGCCGTCATCGGCATCCCCCACGAGGAATTCGGCGAGGAGGTGCTGGCCTTCGTGGTGGCCGGCGGCGAGGAGCGGCCGGGCACCGAGGAGCTGACCGGCTTCCTCGGCCCCCGCCTCGCCCGCTACAAGCTGCCCCGTCGCTACGAGCTCGTCGACGAGTTGCCCCTCAACCCAATGGGCAAGGTGATGAAGAACGAGCTCCGCGCCCCGTACTGGACCGAACGAGACCGCAAGGTCTAGCCCTGCCCACGTTGCAGAAGGAGACTCATGACCAACGCCACCGATACCGACGGCGACGAGCCGACCGAGCTGACGGTGCTCGTCGGCCGCGATGGCGACATCGCCACCCTGACCCTCAACCGTCCGGACCGGGCCAACACCCTCAACGAGCAGCTCAACGACGAGCTGCGGGCCGGCTTCCTCGAGCTGGCCAACGACGACTCGGTCCGGGTCATCGTCCTCACCGCAAACGGGCGCCACTTCTGCGGTGGCGCCGACCTGCGGGCCCGCCGGACGAGACCGCCGGTCAACTACTACTTCGGGCTCGACTACGACTGGGTGCCGAAACCGGTCGTCGCCGCCATCAACGGCGCGGCCATGGGCGGCGGCTGCGAGTTGGCCCTCTCCTGCGACTTCCGCTTCATCTCCTCGACGGCCCAGATCGGCCTGACCGAGATCCGCTTCGGCGCCCTCCCGGCCGGAGGCGGCACCGCCCGGCTGCCCCGCATCGTCGGCCTGGCCAACGCCAAGCGCCTCATCTACTCCGGCCAACCCGTCGACGCCGACGAGGCCTTCCGGATCGGCCTGGTGGACCGGGTCTGCCAACCCGACGCCCTTCTCGAGGAGGCAACGGCCTTCGCCGCCGAGCTGGCGGTCCATGCCCCCTACGCCCTGCGCACGGCCAAGACCCTGCTCAACCAGTCGCTCGATCTCGACCTCCACCACGCCATGGACCTTGAGCGCAAGATGATCGCCAAGATGGCCACCCGCGACGAGATGGCCGCAGCCCGAGCCGAAGCATCCGAGCGCATGTCGACCTACGCCAATATCTTCGCCAAGCCAGACGAGGACCAGGTGTGACCAGATTCGAGTGCGTCCCGGGCGTCTTCGAGCGCCGTTCACCGGACGAGTGGGCTCGCACGCACCCCAAACGATTCCTCGAGCGAACTCTGATGAGTTCGAGTGGCCCAACACAACCTTGAGGGAGCGGTATCCCCGCGACACGCTCAAGACGGCAAACGCCCGCCGAACCTTCGCTGTGCCCAAGTTCGGCTAGGCCAACAGAGCTCACCCGGCCTGCCCAGGACAACGCATGGAGCAACGTCGCGCCCCCACGCGCTGACCTCGATGTCCGGCCAAGGCGTGTCTTGGTCGGTTGCCACCATCGTCGCAACTGGGCGAGTGGTTGTGAAGCGGTCGCTATTGGTGTAGCTTAGGCACTTAAATTAAGTACTTGAGATGCTTGAGATGCTTGAGATAGGAGCTCGGGGTGAAGAAAGTCCGTGCGGTCGGCGTGCCAGTGCTCGGGAGCGTGATCGTCAACGTCGCGATGTTCGGTGCTGCGTCAGTATTCGGATGGTTCGACGGCGTCGTCGCTTCGCAGAACAACGAGCCACTGAACGTTGGGATCGTTTCCGTGGCGACGGTGTTTGGGATAGTCGGGCTGCTCGTCATGCGCTGGCTCTTGATGAGATGGCGAGGCCCGGCTCGGGGGCGCCGCATCTCCTTGATCGTCGCGTTCGGGGTTCTGGCGATCTCTCTCGCCTCGCCGGTGGGAGGTCTGGATGGCGGAACGGCCGGTGCAGTCGTCACGCTGGTGCTGACGCACGTTGTGACCGTGATCGGCGGCATCGCAGCGGCGGATCGTGCGACCAAGCCGACGTGGGCATGGGGAGGCGAGTCCTACCGGCGTCGGGCCCTCCCCGAGACACCGGTTGCAATCGTTTCCGGTGTCACGGGTGGCATCGGCGCCGCAACAGCGCTCGCGCTTGCTCGCAACGGGTTCAAGGTTGTGGGAGTCGGTCGAAGCCCGGAGAAGGCGGAAGCGGTCCAGAGTGCTGCCACGCCGTTCCACGGGAGCATCGAGGTGCTCATCGCCGACATGTCATCGATGCGCGAGGCGGCCGACATCGGTTCACAGATGGCTCGAGCCCACCCGGACGGTGTCGATGCGGTCGTGCACGCCGTCGGTACGTTGAAACGGGAATCTTCGCCCACCGTCGACGGAATTGACTCCAACATTGCGACGTCGTGGTTGTCGCGTGTGCAGGTGCATCGACAGCTCGTACTCAAGGAGGACGCTCGGGTCGTCAACGTCGCCGCAGCAGAGTCTGGCGCTACGCCGAAGCGATTGCTGACAAGACTGGAGTCAGGTGAGGACCTCGGCACCGGTTTCGAGGCGCACGGTCAAGCTCAGCTGGCAAACGACATCTGGGTCGCCGGTCTGCAACGGCAAGGCGTCACGGCATTCGGGTACGGCCCCGGGGCCGTCGATACCGACATCCGCCGTGAGATCCCACGGACGCTACGGGCGATGATCCGACCCTTCTTCTGGTGGTCGACCCGACGGCCGGATGAATCCGCCGAAGACATCGTGCGGCTCCTACTCGATGCGGATCTGCCGGCCGCAGGCGGGTTTGCGAGCCGCAGCGGGCTCTTCGAACACAACGAACACGTCCTCGACATCGCTCACCAGAATCAGGTCGAGCGACTCGCCGACGCGCTGCTGGCGCTGGCATCATCGACCACGTGACACCCGCAGAACGCACCGACACGGCGATGCGCGCTTGGACGCGCCTGCTCGAGATCATCCAACGGACGGCTCGATCCGCCGAGCAGGACATGAGCGACTCTGGGATCACACCAGCACAGTTCCTCGTCCTTGCGACGATCGACGGCAATGGCCCACAGCGCCAGACCGACCTGGCCAAGCGACTTCGAGTGACCGAGGCCAGCGTAAGCCAGACCGTGTCCCGAATGGAGGCGAACGGACACGTCGAACGTCGAGCGGACGGCCGGGCCAACCTCATCGACCTTACGGCGGTCGGCCGAGCGCTGCACGAAGCGGTGAAGCCGCAACATCGCGCACACATCGCACGGCAATTCGAGCCGCTTGACGATAACCACCTCGCCCAACTGGCGCTCTTGCTCGAGCAACTGGTCACAGTTCCGTCGAAGGAATGAGCCGCCGAGCCGACCGTTCAGTCCGCCCTCCAAGCGCGACCCGATCGGTATCGCCATGCAACCGGCACGGCGAGCAAGCTGACGGAACTGGCCATCTCGGACGCGATCGAGCGGAGTGGGCGCCAAAGCAGTCATCCACCGGCTTGCCAAAAGCTCTCGACCCCGAGCACAGCGCTAGCGGCCAGACCGGCTATCAATAGTCAGGCCGAAGGCGTCGCCAAGTACTTTGCTCGACCTTTCTCGCCGAGGCGTTCGAGCATGGGGAGCATGCGAGGGATTGCCGAGAGGCGCCAGGTGATGGCTCGGCTCGTGAGGCTGTCGGACCATGGCACGTAGTACTCGAGCTTGCCGCCGTCGAGCGCTCGTTCGTAAGCGTCGGCCACATCGTTGACGGTTTGGACCTCGCCGACGAAGTTGAGTGCGCTGCCCCCGGACGCGGCTTCGTGGCGCAGCATCGGAGTGTCGACAGCGCTCGGGTAGATGCCGCTCACCTTCACGTCGTGCTGTCGGACTTCGGAGTAGAGCGACGCGAGGAACGCTCGGAGTCCGCACTTGGCTGCGGAGTAGGCGGAGGACCCGGGCATCGGCACGATGCCACCCATGGAGACCGTTGCCATGATGTGTCCGCTACGGCGCCGGCTCATGGCAGGGACCGCGGAGCGGATCGTTTGTATGGGGGCTCGGAGCATGATGTCGAGGTGGCGATCGACCGTGGTTTCGTCGAGATCGGCGACGTCTCTCGGCACGATGATTCCGGCGTTGCAGACGACGACTTCCAGGTGGTCGGACCACTCCCCCGCTATGCGCTCGCACAGGCCGCTCACCGAGTCACGGTCAGCGAGATCACACCCCACGCTGAGAGCGCTGGTCGAGATGTCCTCGGCAGCCTGAGAGGCGAGGTCGTCGTTGCGGTCGACGGCGATCACCGTGTAGCCGCGGCGGTCCAATCGGCGAGCGACTTCGGCGCCGATTCCGGACGCGGCGCCAGTGACGAGTGCGAGCGGCCCAGTCATTGGGAGACCGCAACGAGGTCAGGTGCTCCAGACATCTGGTCTCGATCACGTCGTGCCGGGTCGAGTTGATCGAGCTGTCGATGGATATCGGCAAGGGCGCTGAGGTAGGTCTCGACATCGACATAGTTGGCATGGCGTGCTGAGTCGACATAGCGGTGGCTGCCGGCCAGATCAGGTCGATGCCCTGTGCGGAGGTCGATCATCGTGCGTCGACGATCAGACCCCGGCACCGCGACAGCATCAGCGACAATGACCTTGGCCATGTGCTCGAAGTTCTTGTAGGCAGCGGATGCGAATTCGATGAACCCCAACACGGCGAGGTTCGTGTGGTTGCGGGGCAGCATCCGCAGGTAGAGGTCAGGACGTCCGTTCGCCATCTCAAAGACGTCGTCGTCGAGGAACGGGCTCCGGTGGTGGTAGCCGGTCGCGGAGATGACCAGATCGATCTGCTCGCGGGTGCCGTCTACGAACACGACGTCGTCGCCGTCGAATCGCTCGATGTCGCGCTTGGCGATGCAGTCACCGTGACCGAGATAGTGGAGGATCTGGGTGTTCATGAGCGGGTGAGACTCCAGCAAGCCGTGGTCAGGCTTGGGCAGCCCGTACTGACGCAAGTCGCCAGTCATCGCCTTGACGAGCCAGGTGAACACGCGCTTCTCGACCACGTGAGGCAGCTTCGGTCCACCGTGGGCGAACACGTCCAAGGGAGTAGAGCCGATGAACTTCGGGATGAAGTGATAGCCCCGCCGAACCGAGAGGAACGCCTGATCAGCGGCGAAAGAGGCGTCACAGGCGATGTCGACGCCCGAGTTCCCGGCGCCGACGATCAGGACGCGCTTGCCGACAAACTCCTCTGGCGAGCGGTACGTGACCGAGTGGCGAACCTCTCCACTGAAGGTCTCCTTACCGGGCCACTCGACGATGTTCGGCTCCCACGTGACCCCGTTTGCGCAGACCAGGTACCGGGCCACCCGAATGCTCCCGTCCTCCATCTGGAGCTTCCACAGCCCGTCGTCGTTCTGGTCTGCGTGTGCGACACCGTTACCGAAGTCGCAGTGGCGGCGCAGATCGAAGGCCTTCGCAAAGGACTTGATGTACTCGAAGATCTGGCGATGGTTCGGATAGTCCGGATAGCGATCAGGCATCGGGAACCCGACAAATCCGGACAGGGTCTTCGACGAGATGAAATGAGCCGACTCATACATCGGCGAACCAGGTGCGTCGATGTCCCAGATCCCTCCGACCTCGCGGTTGCGCTCGAACACTCGGAATGACACACCGGTCTCGGCCAACTGCCGGGCCAGCACGAGGCCAGCGGGCCCCGCCCCGATGACGGCTACGTCCAGCACTGCTGTCATGTCGAGCTCCTCACAGAACGTGATTAGTACTTGCGTTTAAACGCACTCTCCATCACATTCTCAAGGATGTCAACCTTTCCTCCGACTTTTCGTGAGTACTATTCATGACCGTGACTGAACCTCTCCGTTCGACCGACTCGCCACCGGCAACACGGCGTCGCCCATCGCAAGCCCGCAGCCAAGAGCGCTTCGACCGCATCGTCGAGGCCGCCTCAGAGCTGATCGCCGAACGGGGTCTCGCACCGGTGACCATGACAGACATCGCAACCCGGGCGGGGATGGGGCTTCCGGCGCTCTACCGCTACTTTCCCAACAAGACGGCCGTGATCCGTGAGCTCGCCGTACTCCAGCTCGAAGCCGCCAACGATCTCGGCTCAGCACTTGGGCCGATGACAGGGACGACCGTGCAGGACCGGATTCGAGCGGGAATCAGGGCCTACTGCCAACACCTCAACGACCCCGTCCGACTTCAGATCCGCGCTGCCATTCACGCAGATACAGACCTCTCCCTGCTCGATCTCGAAGACAGTCGACAAAACGCAGCGCGAATCGCCGCGGAGGTTGACCACGACGGCCTCGGCATCGGCCGCATCGAACTCGAACGACGAGCGCTCCTTATCATCGAGCTCCTCGACGGGGTCGTCCGGCTGGCGAGCCGGCTCGACACCGACGAAGCCGAGGTGGCCATCAACACATTTGCGGAGATCGCCACCTGGACGATGCTGCGTCCAGAACCCTTCAAGGAACTCTCGTGACCTCGACCCATGGTGCTACCCCGACCGAGTGAGCGCTCAACCGGGCGATACGGGTGCCCTTCACGCCGAGGCCGAACACGGCCCCTGCCGGCTCACCGTTCGACGTGTGGGCGCAGACACCGTCGAGGTCGCCAACATCGACATCGACCACCACCTCATCCAGAACGACGCATAGGCCCCAGGCGAGGAACCCCGACAACGATCGACTGGCGCCGAACGCTTCGCAACCGCTCGGTAACAGGCACTTACTCCGCACTCGATATCACCGCAGATGAGCGCCCCGGAAGGAATCGAACCTTCGCACACGGTTTAGGAAACCTTTCAAGGCTGTTTCTGGCGTCTGTGATGTCCCAGAAAGTCCTTGCTTCAGAGGCTCTCGTCCGTCCCGTCCGGCTGGACTGCTTCCCGTGCCGCCGAATTGATGCACAAAGTATGGGACAACCCGTCGACAGTACCGCTCGCTCGACCCGTCCGAGATCGCCGGAACTCGTGCGTGTTCGGCTCGGGGTCGAGCCCTCGACGCATGTCGCCCGGTTGGAACCTACCGACCTCATTGCATTCCCGCAGAGGAATATATAGTGTGTCGCGGTGGTCGATACCGATCTGGTTCTTGATGCCGTTGGTGAACCCAACCGCCGACACCTGCTTCGCTTACTGCACCAGCGACGAGAGTCGACCGTGTCCGAACTCGTTGACGCATCCGGGCTCAGACAGCCACAAGTCTCGAAGCACCTGAAGGTCTTGACCGGTGCTGCACTCGTGTCGGTCAAAGCCGATGGTCGCTACCGCCGCTACAAACTCGACGGTCGCGGGTTGCGGGCAGCGCATGACTGGTTCAACTCGTTCGAGGACGTCTGGCAAGCCCGCTTCGATGCCCTCGACGAACTCGTATCGACCCAAGCCGAATCTAGGAAACCGGAGGAGAGCTCCCAGTGAACGAGAGCACAACACCAACCGACATGGCAACCCTGGACGGCCGCAGAGGATCAACCCAGATTCAGTTGAGCGGTGACGGTACGTCGTACCAATGCATCCGGGTGTTTGGTGCGCCACCGAGCCGGATCTTCCAGGCCTTCACCGACCCGGAGGACCTTCGAGTCTGGTTCCCATCGGGCGCTCCGCCCGGATCCGAGATGACCGTGTGCGAGTCTGACCCCGTGGATGGCGGACGCTACCACTACGTCTTGGTCATCCCCGACTACGGACCGGTGACGTGGCACGGCACCTACACCCTCATCGACCGGCCTGGCCGTCTCGACGCCGACGAGTGGTTCATCATGGGCGAAGACGACCCAAGCGGTCCGCCCACTGTCCAGACCCTGACCTTCGAATCAACCGGCGACGGCCTCACCCTGATGACCATGACGGTCGACATGCCCGAGCCAGAGGATCCGGAGACCTTCATGGATCAGGCCGCGTCCGGGCTCACCACGTCGCTCAACACGATGGACGAACTCGTGTCTACCGCTTAACCGAAGCTTCACGGTCGGGACGATACGGCCAGTCGCAGCTGACGCCGGAGAACGGCTTTGTCCAGCGCCCGGTATCACCGCCGATGAGTGCCCCCGGGAAGGAATCGAACCTTCGCTCACGGCTTAGGAAACCGCTCAAACCTGTTTCCGGCTTCTGAGACGTCCGGGAAGTCCGTGTTGTAGCGGCTTTCGTCCGTTACCTCCAGCTGGTTCTCTCCCGTGCCGCCAAATTGATGGGACAAAGTGTGGGACAAACTAGAGGCATTGCCGATCATTCGACCCGGCCGATAACGCCGTCACCCGAGCACTCGGCATCGTTGTTTCCGAGTGGCTATATCGAGCGAGTTCGCTCGCGATCGCTCGCTCTGTGGGTTGGTCGTGCGGTAGATACGAAGGACGAAACTGCCTTCTAGCGGCCCTGGTCAGCGCCGACCAGGCCGGCACATTGCGAA
>JBCCGJ010000061.1:0-21203 GCA_039029335.1 Actinomycetota bacterium
ATCGGGACATCGAGTCGTCGGTGGCCGAGGTCCTCGCTGCGTCCTGAGCCAGATCCTGGCTGTGTCCTGAGCCAGATCCTGGCTGTGTCCTGAGCCAGATCCTGGCTGTGTCCTGAGCCAGGTCCTGGCGATCGGCGCCCCCGTCCCGGCGTTCGGGCCGCTCCGCCCGGCGGTACCCGGTTCTCAGTCCCGGCCGTCCGCACCTGTCCGAGCCCAGTCCGCCACCCACAGCGCGTATTCCACCTCGCCGAGATCGGCCCCGGGCAGCGGGTCGTCCCACTCCAGATGGAACGTGCGAACGTAGGTCAGTCCACACCGGGTCATCACCGCCCGGGACCGTTCGTTGACCGCCATCGTCTGGGCCCAGATCCTCGTGGTTCCGAGGTCGGTGAAGCCGTGCTCGATCAGCGCCCGGCACCCCTCGGTGGCGAGGCCGGCGCCCCACAGGGGCCGGCGCAGTCGATAGCCGAGCTGTCGATCGTCCGGCCCCGGGCCCGGTGAGATCCCGTACCAACCGACGAACTCGTTCGCGGCGTTCGCCCCGACCGGTTCGGTGAGGAACCCGAGCCACCGGGCGCCGAGTTCGGCGGCGATGACGCGGTCAATATCGTCCGCAGTCGATGGCGGGCCAAGGTACTGCATGACCTCTGCATCGGCGTCCAGGTCGACCAGGAGGTCCCGGTCCTCGGCGGTGATCGGCCGCAGCGTCATCCGTTCGGTGGAAAGAAGCATCCGTGCGCCACCTCACCGGCACGGGACCTGCCGACTCCGTCGGGGTAGCCGGACGACCTTTGAACTGTTCGAGCGTCACGCCCTGGGACGTTTCGGCGTGAGCCGAAACTCTAGGTGAGCTGCTCCGCAGCTCACACGTCGGGTTGGGGAGATTTGAACTCCCGACCTCCTCGTCCCGAACGAGGCGCGCTACCAACCTGCGCCACAACCCGTTGACACCCGGCGGTGTCATCGATCCTCGATCCTACCGGACCGGAAACCCCGTTCGACCGGATTTTCCAATCGGCCGTTGGCCGATCAGGCCGACTCGGACTCCGGAACACCCTCGTAGTGGGTCTCGCCGGCCAGCAGCCGTTTTGCCATCTTCCGGAGCCGCAGCGAACCGAGGGGTTTGATGGCCCAGCCGTCCGCCCTGGCCTCCTCGGCCAGGAACACGTCAGCGGTCCGGTCGAGCAGCAGCGCAACGGGGCGGGGTGGGAGGCGCATCGCCCCCTCCTCCTGACGGATCGCCAGACAGGCCGCAACCCCGCCCATGTTGCCGATCTGCAGATCCAGGATGACCAGGTCCGGATCCTTGGCCAGAATCACCGGCAGGACGTCCGCCCCGGCCCGGACGCGAAGCACCTGGCAATCGTCTGTGGCTAAAGTGGCATCCACCTCGGCGAAGACGTGGTCGGAATCTGAGGCGAGAAGGACGACGGTCACAACCTGAAATCTAACAAACGATCGGGCTGGACCGGACCCTTCTGAACTGCACAGGCAACAGCGGAGGTCGCCGGTCAAGGGGGAGCGGCGGCCGAAAAACCCGTTTGTCGAGCGTTCCGGACGCCGGAACGTGACGCAACCCAACGGGGTTGCCGCTAGCCTTCGAACGGTCGGCTTTCGCCGACGGAAAGGGAGAAATCGTCCCGGTGCTTGAAATTCACGTTGAAGAGAACGAGAACTACACCCTCTGTCGGCCCTCCGGTGAGCTGGACGCCTACACCGTGGGCGCCTTCCGAGAATCGCTCTCGAAGCTCGCCGGTCACAGCCACCTGCTGATCGACCTTTCCGACGTTCCCTTTATGGACTCCGCCGGTCTTGGCGCCCTCATCGGCGGTATCCGGCGGGCCAGGGAGGCTGACGGCGCCGTTGCGGTGGCCTGCACCCGCCCGGCCCTCACCAGACTCCTGCACACCACCGGGTTCGACCGGATCGTCCCGGTCACCGAATCGCTCGAAGAGGCGAAAGAGGCCCTGCAGGACCCCAACTTCTCCGACGACTGAGTATCGGGGCCTCGGCCCGGGTCAGCCCAGCTCCCGGGCCAGTCCGGCCAGACCTCGCAGGTCCCGGATCGGTTTCGCCTGCTCGGCAACCCGGATGAGCGGTGCCGCACCGACGTCGGCCAACAGCTCCGTAACCAGCTCGTCCTCCTGCGCGGCCAGCAGCAGCAACTCGGCCAGGTTCTCGGCCAGCGGACCCGAGACCTCGTCCATCGCCGCCCCGGCCTCCGCCGCATCAAGCGGCAGCGACCGGTTGATGACGATGGCGTCCACCGCCCGATCCCTGGCGGCAAGGTTCCCGGCGATCCAGGACGCTTCCGCCAGCCGGTCCCTTCGGGGTGCGGCCACCAGAATCGCCGCCGTCTCCGGGCCCCGCAGCAGTGCGTCGACCTCGGATGCCCGACGCTGAAACCCCTTGTCCATCCCTTCGAAGTCGGAGAACAGTGAGATCACGTCGTCGACAAGCGAACTGCCGACAAGCCTGGCCAGCAGCCGCATGATGATCTGCGAGCCGGCGTTGAGCGGGCGGAGCAGCGACCGCTTCGGGGCGAAGACCGACCGGTAGAGCCGATGCTCGACGAACCTGGTCAGCCGGCCAGGACTGTCCAGGAAATCGATGGCGTGGCGGGACGGCGGGGTGTCGACGATGACCCGGTCGAACCGGTCGTCGTTGTGCAGTTGATGGAGCCGTTCGGCCGCCATGTACTCGTTTGTCCCGGACAGCGAGGAGGTCAGGTTCTTGAACAGCCGGTTGGCCAGCACCCGCTCCGCCTGTTTCCGGCTGCCCGCCTCGGCCCGAATGATCTGCTCGAACGTCTCGGCGGGGTCGAGCATCGCCGCCCAGACCTCCCCGTTGATCCGGTCCGCCGCCCGCGACGGTTTCGGCAGCGTCAGTTTGACCGCCTCGTTGCCAAGCTCACCGCCGAGGCCAAGGGCGTCGGCCAGCCGCCGCGCCGGATCGATGGTCAGCACCACCACCCGCTCCCCGCCCTTCGCCAGCGCCAGTGCCAGTGCGGCGGACGTGGTGGTCTTGCCGACCCCACCGGACCCCAGGCACAGCACAACCGACCGGTCGGCCAGCGCCGTCCGCAGCGGACCGTCCGCCACCGGCGTCGCCGCCTTTTGCTGCGGGTTCACGGGGTGGTCCCGTCAACCGGGGCGACACCGGCCGCCAGGACGTCCGCCAGCTCACCGAGCTCGTCGGTGCCGAACCGCGAGCGGAACAGGAACGGGAGGTGCAGTTGAGGGAGGGGCAGTTCGGTGCTCAACCGCTGCACCTCGGCCTGCTGGGCGGCGATTCTGGCCAGTCGGTGTCGCGCCGCCGCAGAGGCGGTTCTGCGGTTCGGTGTTTTTGCCGCCTTCTTCGTTCCGGTCGCCCCGGCCGCGACGGCATCGGCCAGGCCGTCGATCGGTGGCCAGAGCCCGTTGACCACGACGGGGCCGAGCTTGATACCGACGTCCTCCTCAAGCCCGAAGGCGGTTTCGACGGTCTCGGTCACCGGGGTCTCCTCGGCCAGGGTGACCAGCACAACCTGGCAGCGCCGGTCGTCCCCGAACATCTCGAGCACCTGGTCCGCCTGATCCCGGACCGGGCCGGACGTGGTGGAGTCGGCGAGTCCCGCCGCCGCGGTCAGAAAGGTCATTGCGTGTCCGGCCGCCGGGGCGTCGACCACGATCAGGTCGGCCACCTTCGCCTGTTCGAGCTGGCGGATCTTGCCGAGGGTCAGGAGGTCTCGAATACCCGGCGCCGCCGTCGAGACGACCTCCATGGCCCCCGACCGGCTCAGCCGCCTGCTGACCGTGCCAAGCCCGGCTTTCTCCAGGTAGTCGGCCAGGGCGTCGTCCGGGCCGATCTGCCTGGCCCGGAGCCGGCCGCCGGCATCCGGTTCGCCGGTCCTGTGGTACCGATCCGGGGGGATCTCGGTCTCCTCATAATCCAAACCATCGAGGGAGAACGCGGCGCTGAGATTGCTGTGGCCCTCCAGCTCGATCAGAAGCACGTCTGATCCCGCCCGGGTGGCCGCGATGGCCAGCGATGCGCCTACGGTGGTCTTTCCCACACCGCCCTTACCGGCCACGATGAGGACATTTGATGCGGCAAGATACTCAGCGGTCACTGCTTCGAAGACTAACCGCCCCGACCAGGCGCTCCGGCACCCCGGGGCCCGTGGTTTTCGCCGCACTGGTGCCGGTGCTGGTGATGGTTTTGGTCACATTGGGTTTCAGCGGTCCCGCAGCCGCACAGTCCACCTCCGCCGGCGATGGCGGCGCCCTCCCGGAGTGCCCGGCGGACCGCAACGACGTTGCCGCCGGTTCCAGCCAGGTGCGGATCCTCAAGGTCGCCGGTCTCATCGATCCGGTGGTGAAGGATTACGTCCTCGGTGAGTTGAACGCTGCGGAGGCCAACCCGAACGTCATCGCGGTCATCCTCTGGATGAACAGCCGGGGATCCGTCCTTGACGATCGGGAGTACCTCGATCTGGCGACCAGACTGCGGGACTCGCCGCTGCAGACCGCGTTGTGGGTGGGGCAGACCGGTTCGACCGCCCAGGGCGGTTCCGCAGAGCTCGCCACCGTGGTTGACCTGGTCGGCGTGACCCCCAACTCCAGCATCGGGAACCTCGGCACCCGGCGGCTCCCCTCCGACTGGGGGAGCGCATTCGGCGACTCGACCGCTCAGCTGGAGGACGAGACCTTCAGTGCCCAGGAGGCGATCGCCGCCGGGATCTCGGTCGGGCCGCTCGAGAACGTGGTGTCGATCGGTTCGTTCGCCACCAGCCTGGACGGGTTCGAGATCTTTCAATGCACCAACGAACAGGGTCTGCTGGAGACCATCCCCGTCAGCCAGTCCCGCCTGTCCGGACTCAGCCTGGTCTCCCAGCTGTTCCACACGGTGAGCAGCCCCGAGGTGGCCTACCTGTTCTTTGCGATCGGCCTGTCGCTGCTGGTGTTCGAGCTCTTCACCGCCGGCGTTGGTGTGGCCGGTGTCCTGGGCGCCGGCTTCTTGACGCTCGGTTCTTTCGGCCTGGCCAACCTGCCCACCCGGTGGTGGGCCATCGCGCTGCTCCTGCTGTCGCTGATCCTGCTGGCGGTCGACATCCAGACCAACGTTCCCCGGCTCTACACCATCGCCGGCCTGTGCTGTTTTGTGATCGGCACCTGGTTCCTCTACGACGGGGTGTCGATGTCCCGGGTGACCTTTGTTGTCGGCGTGATCGGCGCCGTGCTCTACGCCTACAGCGGCATGCCGTCCATGGTCAGAACCCGCTTCTCAACGCCGACGATTGGCCGGAAATGGATGATCGGTGAAATCGGTGAAGCACTGACCGATATCGATCCAGAAGGAACCATCAAGATCCGTGATGTCTCGTGGCGGGCGATCACCAATCGGGCCACACCGGTCGAAAAGGGTGGCCCCGTGCGGGTTATCGGTATAGATCGCCTCGTCTTGGAGATCGAGCCGGAAGAAGGCGGCGCGCGGGACTATCGCGAACGGAGCTAGGCCGCCCCTTGTGCGGGCCCGATGTTGCTCCTAAAGTCGCCTCAGCGAAGGGGGGCTTTGTGAGCGCACAGTCAGTTGAGCAGCTGTGGCACTACCAAGCGGCGTGTCGCGGTCCGCACAGTGGGATTTTCTTTCCTCCGTCACGGCTCGAGCGTCGGCCGGACAAGCGCCGACGGGAGCAGCGGGCCAAGGAGATCTGCGCCGAGTGTTCGGTGCAGGAGGAGTGTCGTAACTACGCGTTCAGCATTCGCGAACAGCACGGAATCTGGGGCGGTTTGACCGAAAAAGAGCGTCGGGAACTGGTCGGTCAGGACGCCTGATCCCGGCCGGATAGACGGCGTCCGGTCGGCTTAGTCCTGGGGCATTCGTGGCCCGGCGATTCGAACATCCTCGCGCCTGCGGGTGATGCCGTTTCCATCGAAATAGGCAAGTAGCGGGAGCGCGTACTTTCTGGTGGTCCCGAAGACGTCTCGGATCTCGGCAACGGTCACGCCGCCCGGTTTCTCCTGCAGTGCATCCCGTAGCAGCGCGGTGGCCCGGTCGATCGACGACTTTGCGAAGTACACCCCGTCCGACTCGATGACCGTGCCCCGGCGCACCAGCTCCCGCAGCTCACCGCGGTCGACGCCGTCGGCTCCCGGCGGGGCGAACGGCTCCGCCTCCAGAGCCTTGACCCACGGGTGGTCGGCCAGTGGATCGGCGACTTCACCGATGGTGGCCCGGCCCGCCACCACCTGGACCTCCTCGATCGTGTCGAGCAGCGCCCGCTGCCGGTCGGTCAGCGTTGCCACGTCAAGCCCAAGGGCGTCCGCTCCTTCGATGGCCGCAAGGACTTCGTCCCTGGCCTCCTCCAGCACCTCCGGGTCGACCACCCACCGGCCGATCGTCGGTGCGATAACCGTTCCGGTCAGCTTCGCCAGGTGCGCCGCCTCCACCCAGCCCCGTTCGTTGACCAGCCGTTCGATCGACCGGTCCGGCACCGCTCGGGACGCCGGAAGCTGTGGATCGACGTCCAGGATCTGCCCGCCGCCGACCGTCTCCTCCCGTCCGCTCTCCCGAAGGATGAACCGGTCGCCGGGTAGCAGCGGGATCGGTCGATTGAGGTAGAGGCGGACCGCGCCGGTGTCGCCCGGCTCGATCCGGTCCGATTGCAGGACCCGGAGCCGGGATGGGAACTCGCCGGAGCCGATATAGGCGGCGTACGCTCCGCGCCTGGTCACCGGATGCTCCAGGCTCTCGAGCACGGTGAGCTCGGCGTCGACGATGGTGGTGTGATGCCAGGCCGCCGCATCGATCAGCGCGTCCCCCCTGGCGACCTCGGCGTGGCCGATGCCGGTCACGTTGACCGCAACCCGGTTGCCCGCCGCAACCTTGGAAACGTCGTTGTGATGGGTCTGCAGGCCCCGGATCCGGACGGACCGGGCGCCGGGGGCCAGCTCCAGCTCCTCGCCGACCGCCATGGGCCCACCGGTCAGCGTGCCCGTCACCACGGTCCCCGCGCCTGCGGGGGCGAACGACCGGTCGACCCACAGCCGGGGTGTTCCCCGGTCCCCGCTTCGGTCGACCGAGGCGACGACCCGGTCGAGCGCGGCCCGCAGTTCGTCGATGCCGATGGCCTCGGTTGCGGACACGCCGACGATGTCGGCGGACTCCAGGAACGTCCCCTCGACGTGTTCCTCCACGTCCATCTTCGCCAACTCGAACAGGTCGTCGTCCACCAGGTCGACTTTGGTCAGGGCTATGACACCTCTAGTGAGGCCGAGGAGGTTGAGGATCCGCAGGTGCTCCTCGGACTGCGGTTTCCACCCTTCGACCGCGGAGACCACAAACAGGCAGCCGTCGACCGCGCCGACACCGGACAGCATGTTCCGGAGAAACCGGATGTGACCGGGGACGTCGATGAACGACAGGTCCGCCCCGGACGGCAGCACGGTGTTTGCAAACCCGAGGTCGATCGTGAGGCCTCGGGACTTCTCCTCCTCCCACCGGTCCGGGTCCGTCCCGGTGAGCCGCAGAACCAGCGTGGACTTGCCATGATCGACGTGGCCCGCTGTTGCGATGACGGTCATCGGCTGCCGTTGCGGCCGCGGTCACCGTGGTCCGAGTCCCTGGCGAGGCCGGCCAGCACGTCGACCACGGTGTCGTCGTCCTCGGGGTCCACCGTGCGCAGATCCAGGATGGTCCTGCCCTGTTCGACCCGACCGATGATCGGTCGCGGTCCGGCCCGAAGTTGTTCGCTGATGTCACCGGGGATCTCAAGGCCGTGGCTGGGGAACGTGACCGTGGGTAACGTCCCGCCGCCGGGCACCGCTTCGGTTGGGGTCGATCGGACCTCGGCGTTGCTGTCCTGCAGGCGTTCGCAGATCGCGTCTGCCCTGGCCTGCAGGTCGGCCTCGGTTCGGGCGACCATCCGCCACAGCGGAATGTCGGTCCCCCGACGGTCCAGGTAGGCCAGCGTGACGGTCTGCAGGACCTGGAGGACCAGGTCACCGGGGCGGAGCGCACGGGCCAACGGGTGGCGGCCACACTGCTCGACCAGGTCGCGGCGACCGGCGATGATCCCGGCCTGCGGGCCGCCGAAGAGCTTGTCTCCGCTGAACAGCACCAGGTCCGCTCCCTGCTGCAAGGTCTGCTTGGCCGCCGGTTCGTCGGCCAGCCATTTCGGTGGGGGTCCGTCGAGCCACGGACACGCCGCGTCCAGGAGGCCGGAGCCGATGTCGGCGACGGTCGGCACATCCAGGGAGGCGAGCGCCTGGACGGAAACCTCTTCGGTGAACCCGACGATCTGGTAGTTGGACCGGTGGACCTTGAGCACCATGGCCAGGTCCTCGTCCTGATCGACCGCCCGGCGGTAGTCGGCCAGGCGGGATCGGTTGGTGGTGCCGACTTCGACCAGGCGGGCGCCGGACTGGTTCATCACGTCGGGAATGCGGAAGCCACCGCCGATCTCCACCATCTCCCCCCGGCTGACGGCGACGCCGCGACCGTGGCCCAGCGCCGCAAGGGTCAGCAGCACCGCGCCGGCACAGTTGTTGACAACCATGGCCGCTTCGGCCCCGCAGGCGCTGGCCAGCAGATCACCGACCGCCCGCTGTCTGCTGCCCCGCTGCCCGGTGTCCAGGCTGAGTTCCAGATTGGAGTAGCCCGATGCCACGTCCACCTCGAGCGGGGCCCGCCCCAGGTTGGTGTGCAACAGCACGCCGGTTGCGTTCACCACCGGGGTCAGCATGGCCCGTTTCCGCTCCCGGGCGATCCCCTCGACGTCATCGAGGCGGTCCTCGGCGATTGCCTTTCTGGCGATCTCCACCAGGATCGGGTGCGGGAGATCGTGATGGTCAAGCGATCGTGCCAGCTGATCAACCGATGGGGGACGAGCCACCGTCACAGGCTAGCGAGAGTCTCTGGGTAAGGCTTCGGGTCGGCTTGAGTGGCACGGCCGGTAGAATGGAAGACCATGTTCTCTAGGTCAGCCGGGGCGCTCGGCGCCACGGCCGCTGTTGAACTCCTGGTCTTCGCACTTGCCGCTGGCCTGGTCGACGTGATGCTATTGCTTCTGGTGGTAGTGGCGCTTTCGGCCGGTGGCTCGGTCCTTCTGTTCCGTCAGACGGCCTGCATCGTGCGGTCCGCGGAGGGCGTTTTGTCCTCGCCGCCGCGGCCGTCCTCCGATCCTCAGCCGGCAACAACCGATGCCGGACTCCACCTCGCCGGGTCGGCCCTTCTGGCCTTCCCCGGCCTCGTAACCGGCTTGTTTGGTGCCCTTTTGCAGCTCCAGCCGGTCCGTTCCGCCGTTCGTCCGCTAGCCGAAGCAGCCGTGGCCGGGCCTCCGCCCGCCCCAGAAACCGCTTCGGGTATCGACCTGGATCGAAGCGCTCGACGACCTGTCGTCGTCGGCGTCGATGCCACCGAGAGGAACCCGGCCGGGCCCTCGTCCGAATCAACAGCTCAGCCAGAGCTGCACTGACCACGTGCGATCAGGAGAGTCTCGTGTCAGCCACTGAAGAACCGGTACCACCGCCCCCCATCACCCCTGGTGTTGCTCGGGCGCTCAGCCCGCTCGTTCGGCGCATCGCCTGCGAGGAAGCCGGTGGCGAACCCGGCCTCAACACATATCTCATCGGGATTGATGAGATCGTGATTATCGATCCCGGGCCGGAGGACGCGGCCCACCTGGACGTGCTCTGTGGTTGCGGCGGCGACCGCATCCGCTGGATCGTCCTGACCGACACCGACGCCGCATACTCGGCCGGCGCCCAGAAGCTGAAGGAGCGGACCGGCGCGGAGCTGGTCGCCCCCGCGGGCTTCAACGGTGCGGACGACGTCCTCGGTGACGGGTACAAGATCGACGCCACAGAGTTCCGGATCACCGCCGTCGCAATCGACGACGGATCGGACGGTCGGTTCTCGTTTGTGCTCGAACAGGAGCGCACGCTGATCTGCGGGGACCACGTGAACGAGGAGGGCGCGCCGCCGAACCTCCCGGAAAAGGTCAAGACCTACCGGATCAAATCGATCGCCCCCGGTCACGGCCAGTACATCGAGAACGCCTCGACGGTCCTGTAGCGGGCCGTCGGGGTTCCCCGTCGGCTCTGTTTCGGGCCCTGTCCAGGCCCGGTTTCGGGCGAAATCACGGACAGACGCGAAACAGCCACCCGGTCCGCCGGGTGGCTGCCTGCTGAAGAATCTTTGATCAGGAGATCGGAATCAGGAGAACGACTGGCCGCAGCCGCAGGTCCGCTGGGCGTTCGGGTTGTCGATGGAAAACCCGGTCTGCTGGAGGCCGTCCTTGTAGTCCAGGGTGGCGCCGGTGAGGAGCTGGGCGCTGGTGGGGTCCACCACAACGCTCACACCGCCGAATTCCGTGGTCTGGTCGTCGGAGGCCCGTTCGCCGTCGAAGAACATCTCATAGCTGAACCCCGAGCAGCCGCCGGGCCGCACCGCGACACGGAGGGCAAGCGACTCATCGCCTTCCTGATCCAGAAGTTCTTTGACCTTGGTTGCTGCCGACTCGGTTACTGTTAGCACGGCTACCTCCTGCGTTGATATTCAATTCTATCCAGTACGGCAGAGACTGCACCAAGCTGAGGGGAACCGTCATCCTGGTCGGCGGCTGTCATGCGTTCGGCAATTGTCCTGCAAGGCAATGGCGATGCGATCGCGTTCGGTAACTGTCGGCGCGTTGCATATCCTTGGTATATGTCGGAGGACTCTTCAGCGGACACGGGCGCCCCGGCCGCCGGCGTTCCGGTTGACATCAGCGTCAGCCGGCCGGTCGCCGCGAGCGGTCCGCCGCCGGAAGAGGCTGAGGTCATGGGTGTGCTCCAGGGCGTGATCGACCCGGAGCTCGGCAGCAACATCGTCGAGCTCGGCATGGTGAAGGGGGTCAGGATCGACCCGACCGGCCTGGTCACCGTGAAGATCGCCCTCACCACATCCGGCTGCCCGCTGCGGGCTCAGATCCAAAAAGACACCAGGGCCAGGATCGAGTCGCTGCCCGGTGTCAGTAGGGTCAAGATCGACTGGACGGAGCTGACCGTGGAGGAGAAGGCGGCCACCATGTCGGTGGCCAGGAAAAACGCCGCCGACCAGGCCGGCGAGACCGCCATCCCGGCAACCGCCAAGGTGCTGGCCATTGCGTCCGGCAAGGGAGGGGTCGGCAAGTCGTCGGTCACCGCCAACCTTGCGGCCGCCCTGGCCGCCGGTGGGCTGAACGTCGGGGTCATCGACGCCGACATCTGGGGGTTCTCGATCCCCCGCATGCTCGGTCTTGACGGCAGGCTCGAAGCCAAGAACGCCGGGGACCGGCCGACGATCTCCCCCCACAGCATGCCGGTCGGTGACGGTCGGCTGGATGTCGTCTCCATGGGGTTCCTGGTCGAGGACGAGGAGTCCGCGCTGCTCTGGCGAGGGCTGATGCTGAACCGGGCGGTCCAGCACTTCCTGGAGGACGTCGAGTGGGCCGCCGATCTTGACTATGTGGTGATCGACATGCCGCCCGGCACCGGGGACGTGGCCATGGGCCTTGCCAGGATGATCCCCCGAGCGGAGCTCATCATCGTCACCACCCCGGCCACCGGGGCACAGAAGGTGGCATCCCGCGCGGTGTCGATGGCCCGGAAATCCCATCTCCGGGTGGCAGGCGTGATCGAGAACATGTCGGTGTTCGTGGCACCCGACGGCTCGGAACACGCCCTTTTCGGCAGCGGTGGTGGGGAGGCCCTGGCCGCCGAGGCCGGTGTGCCGTTGATCGGTCAGGTCCCGATCGAGCCTGCGGTCTCCGCCGGGGGCGACAGCGGCAGGCCGGTCGCCCTCGACGGGGGACCCGCCGCGGAGGTCTTCGCCGACATCGCCAGAAAGATCGTGGAGGAGATCGCGCCACCGATCGAGATGGCGGGCTGCACCGTCCGGATCCTGGAACAGATGGACGAGGCCGTCACCGCGCTTCGGCTGTCCGGCAAACTCGCCTCCGGGGAGTGAGCCGGCTCAGTCGGTTGTGACGGCCACCCGCTCGATGGCGATCGGCTGACGGACGAACCGGGAGGACGGGATCAGCACGATCTGGCCGTCCGGCCGTGACAGCTCGACCGCGGTCGGGTGGAGCGCCGCGACAACGCCACGTACCTCACCTACCGCAACGGTGTCCCCGACGTTGATCAACCGTCGGACCGCACGACCGGCGGCCACCTCCCTGGCAACCCCGTTCCCGCCGAGGCCGACCAGCAGCGTGAGGCTGGCGGCGATGGCGAAGAAGACCGCGGCGACACCCAGGTTGACCACGTCGGTGTTGATCCCCAGTTGGCCGACCGCCAACAGCGCGGCCAGCGTGACGATGGAGACCTTGACGATGGTGTTGGCCAGCTGCTGGGTCTGGAGCGGGAGCCGCCCGGTCGCCCGACTGAGCGCGGTTGTCGCAAAGGCGGAGAGGACGTTGGCCACGATGATGATGATGGCCGCGGTCATCAGTTTGGGGATGAAACTGACGGCGTCCTCGGCCAGCTGGTCAAGCGAATCCGGTTGGACGATGCCGAGCGCGACGACCAGACCGATGACGATGCCGGCCGACAGCGCAAGGCTGGACAGCGGCTTCGCCGCCTGCTGAATCGGTTCCGGCCGCTTCGGCGACCCGACCACTGCGTACACGATTCGGGATGCGATGATCCCAACCGCCAACCCGGCGACGATCGCCACGATGACCTGTATCCACTCACTCATCAGTCGGTTCCTCCAGCAAAAACAGCAGACGTGAGGTTTCGAACCCCGCCCCGAACAGGTCGGAGACCATACCGAGCATCACCCGGGAGTCCAGCCTGGCCACGACCTTTCGTTCCAGTCGTTCGACAAAATCGTCCGGCGGGGCGAACGCAAAGGCCAGCGCGTCGCTGAGTGCGGGACCGTCGTCGGTGGCCAACTGCTCCAGAGTGGTTGCGCACCGCTGGCAGTCTGCGAGGTGATCGTCGATCGTCTCGCCACCACCGCCGTGGTCCAGCCACTCCTGCAGGGCCCGCTTACTCGGGTGCCGAAAGAACACTACGACCACTCTCGCAGAGCGGACCCGAGTTTTCGTCGCGCCCGAAGCAACCGGGTCTTCACCGTCGGCATCGGCACGTTCAGGACGTCTGCGATCTCGTCGTAGGCCATACCCTCCAGCTCGCGGAGGACCACGATGCTGCGGGAGAGGTCGTCAAGCAGGTCGAGTGCGTCGATGAACTCCGCCATGACCACCTCGCTCTGGACCCGGGACTCCACGGAACGGTCCGGCAGGGTTGGCTCGTCCGGGAACTCGTTCGGGTCCATCACGACGGCTCGGCGGCGGCGAATGGTGGAGATCGCGGTGTTGTGGGCGATCCGGAGCACCCAGCTCCGCATCGACGATTCGGCCCGGAACGTCGGGAGGGCCAGCCACGCCTTTACCAGGGTCTCCTGGGCGATGTCCTCCGCCAGGCTGGGATCACGGACCACCGACAGGGCGAGCCGGTAGATGGCGTCGCCGTGCTCAACAACAAGCGTGTGAAGTTCCTCGGGATCCTCTCCGCCTTCGACGGCCGATCGGTCGGAGCGCTCCCGGCCGACGCGGTCCTGGCGGTCGGCATGGCTCCTGCTCGACCGGCCCGTCAGGGGCTGACTCGCCGTCCCGGCCTGGCCGAGATCCGATCCGATGTCGGAGCGGGCGGTGCTGCCCATTCCGGGTTTTGCGAACCCCGCAGGGTCGACGGCCCACAGTCTTGGCAGCACATCGAAGGTCCGGGTCAACACAACCTTTGGACGCCCGGAGGACGGAAATTGTCGCGCGAAGTCCCAGTTCAACGGACGATGGGATCCCTCAGAAGAACTCTTCCCACTCATGGCTTCTCCGCCTCCCTGGCGGACATTGTGGCCGACCAAACAACGATTCGCAGGAAATCCGAAAATTTCCGCGACAACCACGCAACATGAACCGTCTATCAATCCGCAGCCAAATGATGGCAGCACCTACCGACGGGAGAAACGGAAATGCTTGCACAAGACGATGGCCTAGACCTCGTTCAATCCTTCCAGGATGGGTTTGACGGTCTGATCGGGTTCCTGCCGAACCTGATCGGGTTCCTGCTGATCCTGTTCATCGGGTGGATCGTCGCCCGGGTGATCTCCAACCTCGCCAAGCGCCTCTTCACGGCGATCAACCTTGACCACTACTTGGATCGGGCCGGTATCGGTGGCCCCCTTGAGCGGGCCGGCTACGCCGACAGCGGCCGGTTCGTGGCCAAGATCCTGTATTACACGGTCATGCTGCTGGTCCTGAAGGTGGCCTTCGGTGCGCTGGGAATCGATGCGCTCAACGAGCCGTTCGACCAGCTCATCGAGTGGATCCCGAAGGCGATCGTCGCACTGGTTCTCATCATCGTTGGTGGCATTGTGGCCAACGTGGTGCGGGACCTGGTCAGCGGCATCACCAGCGGTCAGACCTACAGCGAGCTGGTCACCAATATCGCCGGCATCGGCGTCTGGCTGATCTTCGGCCTTGCCGCTCTTGACCAGGCACAGATCGCCAGCGATCTGATCGACACGCTGACCACGGCGCTCTTCGCCAGCCTCAGCGCCATCATGATCATCAAGTTTGGTGTTGGCGGCATCTGGGCCGCTCGGGACCGGTTCTGGCCGAGGGTCTACGACGCCCTCTCGTCCGACGAGGAGACCGCGGCGTAACGCTGCCAACAGGAAACCTCGGTGGCCAACGGTGGCCACCGGGAAGAGTCTCCTGAGTCGGACCCTCAGCCGCTCGGGAGTCGGGGTGGGATCGTTTGGGCGATTCGGTCCCACCCCAATCAAAACAGGCGGCATCGGGTAACGGCGTCAGGGCGACACGCCGGGCTCGATCCCCGGGTAGAGGGTGGACAGGCGGGTAGCTGGCTGTCCACCCTCTCACCTTTTTGCGTTTTACGCCCCGGGCCGGACGGTCAGAGACCGGCGAGCGCCTCCACCAGCTCGGTGCCGTCGAAGACGTTGTCGATTCGGTCGACGAGCATCCCGGCCGAGTCCACCAGGAACAGCGCCGGTTCGAACGTCAGCCCGAGGGCCTCCACCGCAGGCGCCAATCGGATCCGGGGGTCCTGGTAGTTGCCCTCCACCTCGTCGGTGTTGGCATAGACCTCGACGTGGACGAATTCGATCTCGGGAAAGCCTCGGCCGGCCTCGATCAGGGTGTCGAGCACCGGGCCGCAGTAGGCGGTCGAACAGAACGCCGGGGTCGCAACCAGCAACGCCATCGGCCTCCCTTCGGCCAGGACGTCGGTGGCGCTCCTGGTGTGGAACGGGCACAACTCGAACCGGGTGCAGAGCCGGTCGATCTCACCCGGGTCCTGGACGGTTGGTGTGTCGACGACGGGGAACGGTGCGCCAGGCAGTGGGGCCGTGACGTCAACGGGATCGAAGATCTGGACGGGCATCATCGCCACCGCCGTCTCTTCCGTGAGCTCATCCGTGACGGTTATCTCCAGGTCGTAGATGCCGGCCCGGGGCAGCGTGGCCCGCAGCGGGTAGTACCGGAAGAGGTTGGCATGCTGGTGATCCGGGTCGGTCTTGCCGACGTGGTCGTGGGTCACGATCCGCCCGATGACAGTCGACCGATCGATCTCCTCGCCGTCCAACAGGATGGCGACGTCGATCGGCGAGTCGTCGGCGGGGAGGGCGACCCTCCCCTCGTCGAAACCGGCGTCGCCGGCCGACGGTGTGACCACACCGAGGGGGATGCGCTGTTCCAGCCCGGCGGCCAGAATCCGGTCCGGGGAAAAGAGGGGAACCACGGTCGGTGCGACGATCGGCTCCGAGCTGCTGCAGGCGGCGAGTAACCCGGATGCGGCGGCGGGCAGCGCGGCCACCCCCGACAGCGTGGTCAGTTTGGCCAACGTGGAGCCCAGTGCGGCACCGGAGCCGACGGACGCGGACCGGCGAAGAAACTGCCGTCTGCTCACCGTGGGCGGCCCCGCCCCGCCGGCCCGGTCTGGTTGTGGGGCGGAAGTCACCACGTGGAGCACGGTAGCGGCGAACCGGCGGTGCCGGGGTACCGGGCGGGTCGCGTCACCGGGACCGCGCTCTATGCTTCGCACCGTGTCGGACGATGCACCAAACCCTTCCGGCTCGGCGCCGGCTGCGGTCCGTGAGCTGACCTTCACGGTGAACGGGGCGGAGGTCTCGGTGCCCGATGTCGGTGAGTCGTTGCTTGCCGTGCTGCGGGAGCGGCTGGGGCTGACGTCGGTCAAGGACGGTTGCAGCCCGCAGGGGCAGTGCGGCTGTTGCACGGTGCTGGTGGACGGCAAACCCCGGGTGGCGTGTGTGACCCCGGCCAGACGGGTTCGGGGTCGGTCGATCCAGACCACCGAGGGGCTCACCGAGGAACGACGCACTGCGTGGGGTGACGCCCTGTGTCAGACCGGAGGCAGCCAGTGTGGCTTCTGCACCCCCGGCATCGTCATGCGATTGGAGGGCACGGCGGTTGCGCTGGCCCAGAAGTCCGGCGGCCGGGCCACCGGAGGGGATCAGGCCGATCAGCCGAATCGGCAGGGCGAACGCGATGCGGTCAATCAGGCGCTGCTGGCCCACCTGTGCCGCTGCACCGGCTGGCAGACCATCCATGAGGCGTGGGAGCTGCTGCGGGGCGAGGGCCGGCCGACCGGTCCCGGGGAGAGCGGGCAGCAGGGCGAACGCGATCTCGACGCTGCGGGGGAGCGGGCGGCGTTGGAGGGGCGGGCGGTGCAGCGGGTCTCGCCGCTTGTTGCGCTCGGCCAGGCCGGCTTCGCCGCGGACACCGCGCCGGCTGACGCGCTGATCGCCGTCGCAGACCAGACCGGTAGCTGGGTGGTTGCGGACACCTTGACCGAGGCCAGGACGGCGGCCGGGAAGGTCCAGGGACGGCGGACAACCGCAAGCCATCGGTGGCCGCTCGACGTGCCGTCGGGGGAGTGGGCGGCAACCTTGCGTACCACCTGGGTTGACGGGGCGTATCTGGAAACCGACGCCTCGTGGTGTGTGCCGGGCGGTCAACCGTTCACCTCGGTGGCCAATGGCGGAGCGTTCGGAGCCAAATCCGATTCCCCCGAGGCCGGTGAGCTGGCCATCCGGAATGTCGCACGAACGCTGGCCGACACCCATGATCGGCCGGTCCTGGTGTTGGCCAGCCGGGAGGACACCGCGGCCGGAGCGCCGAAGCGGCCGCCGGTGGCCGGTGGCATGGATCCCGACGGCCGCGGCGTCCTGCGTGTGGTGGAGACCCCCGGCATCGCCGAGGCGGTGCGTCGGGTTGCCCCCCTGCTCACGGTGGAGGAGGTATCGGTCCCCGGTCCGCCCACGTCGGCTGCCTTGCGGTCCGCCGGCTGGGCCGAGGCGGAGGTGCTGCTCGCCGGCGCGACCGGGACGACCAGACCCGTGAGCGGACCGGACGGCGGCACGGCGGAGGCGGTCGTTGAGGACGGCGTCATCAAGGTCGTCGTCGGCTGTGGTCCTGCGCTGGATGCGGTGGTGCTCCGCTCCTACTGCATCGGAGCTGCCCACATGGCGTGGTCGTGGCTCACCAGCGAAGCGATGCTGGTGGATGAAGACGGTGTGGTCCACGACCTGACGATCCGCAGCTTCGGGGTGTTGCGAGCGGTCGATACACCACCGATCGAGGTGGAGATCCTGGACACCGAAGGCCCGTCGGTCAACGGCTCCGATGCGGTCTTCGCCGCGGTGGCGGCTGCCGGTTGGTTGGTGCACGATTGTCAGCCAGACTGGCCCCTGATCGAGTCGTCGGCTTCTCCGACGGCGCATGGAAGGAGCAAGAGATGAGCAAGCCGGTTGGTCCCTACACCCCGATCGTGAAGGCCGGTCCGTGGCTGGTCTCGTCCGGTCAGGTCGGCATCGCCGACGGTGCGATCGTCGAGGGTGGCCTCGGTCCACAGTTCCGCCAGGCACTGGCCAACCTCCAGGCGCTGTTCGAAGGTGAGGGCTCCTCCCTGGGCGACATCACGAAGACCACGGTGTTCCTGACCGACATGGCCCACTACGGCGAGATGAACGACATCTACATCGAGGTCTTCGGTGAGCATCGTCCGGCTCGCTCCGCAGTGGCCGTGTGCGAGCTCCCACTCGGCGCGCTGGTGGAGATCGAGGCGTCGGCCTACGTCGGGTAAGCCGGGCGGGCCGCGATACCCGGGATGGGGCTGCGGTTCGCGACCCGGATAGAATCGGCCCATGCTCGGACCGATCATCATCGTTGCTGTTCTTGTGCTGCTCATCCCGGTCGGCTTCCTGATGAGCACCTCGGTCGCGGCCGGTGTTCTCGGTTTTCTGCTGAAGGACAACGCGGAGAAGACAAACGCCGACAGCGAACTGTTGGACAAGAACTACTGAGCAAGACCGCTTTGCAACGCTGCTCGAGCAGCCGACCTCTTCCGCTGAATACGGCCCGTTTTCGGCGCTAATTGCCAGACAATCGGGGCGGCGAGCCACTACCGTACTGACGCAGTGATTGATCTAAAGCGACTGCGTGAAGACGAGGCGTATCGCCGGGGAGCCCTGGCAAAAGACGTCGAAGCATCCACCATTGACCAGGTGCTGCAACTGGACGAGGTGCACCGCGGCGCGCTCGGTTCCGCGGAGGCCCTCCGTGCGGAGTCCAACACCGCGTCGAAGGAGATCGGTCGGGCCGCACCGGAGGAGCGTCAGGCGAAGATCGACGCCGCCGGGGAATTGAAGACCCGGCTGACCGCGGCCGAGACAAAGCTGACCGAGGCCGAGGAGGCGCTCCGGACGCTGGCGCTCACCATCCCGAACCCGGCTCACGAATCGGTCCCCACCGGCGACGAGGACGACTATCGGGTCGAACACGAACAGGGTGGGAAGCCCCCGGCTCCGGCGTTCGACCACGGTGCCCTCGGCGAACACCTCGGCATCGTGGACACCGAACGGGCCGTTCGCATGTCGGGCAGCCGGTTCGCCTACGTCGTTGGTGACGCGGTTCGCCTCCAGTTCGCCCTCATCCAGTGGACGCTGGCCAAGGTTGCCGAGCACGGCTTCATCCCGGTCATCACTCCGGTCCTGGTCCGGGAGGAGATGATGGAGCTCGCCGGGTTCTTCCCGACGGACCGCAACCAGGTGTACGAGCTTGAGGCGGACGAGCTTTTCCTCATCGGCACCTCGGAGGTGGCGCTGGCCGGTATGCACCGTGAGGAGCGGCTTGACGCGGCGGAGATGCCTGTCCGCTACGCCGGTTACTCCAGCTGTTTCCGCCGCGAGGCCGGCACCTACGGCAAAGACACGTCCGGCCTGTTCCGGGTCCATCAGTTCGACAAGGTGGAGATGTTCATCTACGCCGAACCGGACAAGTCCTGGGAGGAACTGGAGCTGCTCCGGGAGATTCAGGAGGGCATCGTCGGCGGTCTCGGTCTGCCGTACCGGGTGATCACCGTTGCGTCCGGTGACCTCGGCGCGGCCGCGGCGAAAAAATACGACCTTGAGGTGTGGCTGCCGTCCGAGCAGCGGTATCGGGAAGTCACCTCCTGTTCGAACTACACCGACTTCTCCGCCAGGCGGATGAAGACCCGGGTCAAGGGTGCGGACGGCACGGCGCTGGTTCACACCCTGAACGGCACGGCCTGCGCCCTCGGGCGGACCATGCTGTACATCATGGAGAACCATCAGCGGCCGGACGGGTCCGTGGCCATTCCGGAAGTTCTCCATCCGTTCTGTCCCGGGCTGGAAGTCATCCAGCCGACAGACGGTTGAATCGGGACCGGGATACGGTTACAGCAATCTGGCGATAAACCGGTGGCCTCATCTTTGTGCCGCCTCAGACGACGGGAAAACCTATGAGTGGAGCTAGGCAACGGAGCCTGCACCAGGCAGCGGTTGATCAGTTTCAGCGAGCCGCGGATCTGATCGATTTGAACGACAGCTACCGGGAAATTCTGTCCTATCCGAAGAACGAGATCATCGTGAACTTCCCGGTGACACTCGACGACGGGACAAAGAAGGTCTTCACCGGGTACCGGATCCAGCACAACAACCTGCTCGGTCCGTACAAGGGTGGCCTCCGGTTCCATCCCGATGTGGACCTTGACGAGGTCAAGGCGCTCGCCGCGTGGATGACGTTCAAAACGGCACTGGTCGGCATCCCCTTCGGCGGCGCAAAGGGCGGGGTCACGATCGACCCGGGCGACTACTCCGAGGACGAGATGCGGCGGATCGTTCGACGGTTCACCCATGCCCTCGGTTCGAACATCGGCCCGGATCACGACATCCCGGCTCCGGACGTCGGCACCTCGGCCAAGACCATGGACTGGGTGATGGACACGTACGCCAACATCTCGCCGCCGGGATACCGGCACAGCGTCAAGGGCGTGGTGACCGGTAAGTCCGTGGAGGTCGGCGGTTCACTCGGCCGTGAGTCGGCAACCGGACGGGGCGTCCTGTACAGCCTTCGGCACTGGTGCGGCGAGACCGGGACCCGCCTGGACGAGCTGTCCGTCGCGGTGCAGGGTTTCGGCAACGTCGGCGGGTACTTCGCCGAGCTGGCGGCCGAAGCCGGCTGTCGTGTGGTCGCCGTCGGTGATCACACCGGCACCATCGAGAATCAGGATGGCCTGGATGTTGCCAAGCTCCGGGTTTGGACGAACGAGACCGGCGGTGTGGTCGATTTCCCCAGCGCTCGGCCCATTTCGAGCGATGCGCTGTTCTCGGTCGAGGCCGACGTCATGGTGCCCGCCGCCCTGGAGAATCAGGTCACCGAGGAACGGGCCAGGGCCCTTCCTTGCAAGGTCCTGGTCGAGGCGGCGAACGGGCCGACCACACCGGAGGCCGAAGTGGTCCTGGCCGAGCGGTCGATCGAGGTGGTGCCCGACATTCTGGCCAATGCCGGCGGTGTGATCGTCTCCTACTTCGAGTGGCTGCAGAACAAGTCGGCTCGGGCGTGGTCGTTCGAGGACGTCGACGACCGACTCCGGGAGATGATGTGGCAGGCTCACGATCGGGTTGTCGAGTGCCGCCAGCAGCTCAACTGCACCCGGCGGGAGGCGGCCTACATCGTTGCGCTCAACCGCATCGCCGACGTCTACGACCGTCGGGGCATCTTCCCCTAGCTCGACGGCGCCCAGTGCGGGTCACCTTGCCGCAGAGCTGGGGTTCGTAGCGGTAGCGGGTCGCCTAGTGGTCGTCGTCCCTGTCGTGGTCGACCACCTGGTTCCCGTTGACCCAGACCG
>JBCCGJ010000062.1:0-21047 GCA_039029335.1 Actinomycetota bacterium
CAGCGCCGTGCCGACAGCGCCGTGCCGACCAACCGGTCCGGACAACGGCCGAGAGCAGCGATCCGGGCGGGTTCGCCCCCGGACGGCCGAAGGCGAAGCGGGTACACTCCGGTAGTGCATGGCGGATGACGACGGCGGAACGGCGCTGAGGGTTCGAGATGCTGACTGACCGGGGTCGGCAGGCTGAGTCGGACGGCGGAGACGAGTCCGACGCGTGGAGCCCGAGTGACGATGCCGAGGACACGGCAACCGACGGTGAAACCGCCGAGCTCCCCCGCCGCACCAAGAGTCCGACCCACCCGTCGAACGCAATCGCGGGTCAGCTGGCGGCCGGGGACCCTACCTCGTTCGAGGAGCTCTACGACCTGATGTCCGACCGCCTGTTCCGGGTCGCCCTCCGGATGCTCGATGATTTCCATGAGGCTCAGGATGCGGTGCAGCAGGCGTTCCTCGAACTGGCACGGACCGACAACCGACCCACCGACGGGTCAAGCCTGGAGGCGTGGCTCTTCACCAGTGTCCGGTTCAACTGCCTCGACACTCGGCGTTACCGAGGCAGACGGCCGTCCATCCCGTTCAGTCAGGTCCCCGAGCGGCGAGGTGACGTTCCGGACTACGACCTCGGTTTCGATCCGCAACTGGAGGCGGCACTCAAGCTGCTGACACCGGACCAGCGACTGGTTCTGCATCTCAAACACGTCGAGGAGCTCGACGGGAATCAGATCGCCGAGATCATGGACTCCTCGCGAACCGCGGTGTACGCCATGGCAGCGAGAGCCGAGCGTCGGGTCCGCCACTATCTCGAGCACAGCTCACGGACGAAGAGGTCGTGATGAACGATCCCGACGACCTGACGGCGAGATTACAGGCGACCAGCCAGGCGGTCCTTCCGGACGACGTCCGAGCGACCCATCTGAAGAACATTCGAGAGGAGCTCGAAGCGCTCGAACCAACTGTCGAGGAGGTGTCCGACGTCTGGTCGACCCGGCGAAGCCTGGTACTGAGCGCAGCGGCGCTAGTCCTCCTGCTCGGGTCAGCCGCAACCTTGGTCATGGCCAATCGGTCGATGCCCGAGGACAGGCTCTACGGGACGAAACAGGCGATCGAGGACGTTGTCGGTCTGGTCGACACCGACTTTGCGGCGTCCCACCGGCTGGACGAACTGGAAACGTACGTGGAGCGCCGAGCCGAGCCCGCCACCATCCTCGCCGCTCAATCCCGGGCGATGTCGAGCCTCGAGGCCCTGGCCAACGATCACGAACTCCGACAACGGCTGCGCCAACTCATCCTCGGAGTCGATGCAGCACCGGAAGCGATAGAGGTCAACGTCGACTGGGCCGGCGGAGACTCGTTCGCCGCGTCCCTGACCGACGGGCACCTGGTGTTCGTAGACAGACACGCCGACGAGAGCAGGGCTGTCCGATACGACGTCGAGGTGACCGGGCCGTGGACGTTCGCCGAGGACAACGGGGTGTGGACCCTCGGCACTGCCGACGGCACGACCATCGGAGACGAGCAACCGACGGTCGGCATCCTGGTCACCAGCGCCGGTGTCACCATCCTGATCGGGACGAGCGACGACATCGGAGACGGCCAACCCAGCGGCGGCAGCACAACGGCGGCCCCATCACCGGCCACGGCGCCTGCCGCGCAGCCGGACTCGACGGCAACAACCGGCACCGCTACGGGCAGTGCACCGACCACCGTCGCGCCTGCGACCTCGGAGACCGCGCCGACCACCGCAGTCACAACAGCAACGACTGCGCCAACGGCAACCACAGCGCCGACCACCACCCCAACAACAGAACCAACAACAACGAAGACGGAACCAACAACGACCACAACCGAACCGAGCACCACCACAACAACAACGGAACCAACAACGACCACAACGGAACCGACCACCACCACAACAGCAGAACCGACAACAACAACGACTGCGCCGACTACCACCACAACGGACCCCGGCGACGACGACGATGACGATGACGACGACGACTGAGCAGCGTCATCCCGGCCCGAGCGATGGTCCCGCCCCCCGTTCCCGGACGGGAGCAATGCGATCCCGGCCGTCGATGTTCGATCTGGTCGACGGGGCGTCGCTCGGTTTCGTCCGAATCGGTTTCGGACTCATCGTGGCCTGGGAGGGTGTCCGCTACCTGGACCGAGGTTGGGTTGACCGGTACTACGGCGGACCGAAACCGACCTTCACGTACCGCTGGTTCGAGTTCGTGCAGCCCCTCCCCGATCCGTTCACGCCGCTCCCCTGGCTCCTGATGATCGGGGCCGGTATCTGGCTCGCCACCGGGAGGTCACATCGTGGGGCGGCCACACTCTGTTGGTTGACGTTGAGCTACTCGCTCCTCCTGGACAAGTCCCAGTACCTGAACCACATGTACCTGATGGCGCTCCTTGCGTTCCTGCTTGCGGTTGTACCGGCAGGAAACGCTCTTGCGCTCGGCAGACGGCTCGACCGTCCGGTACCGGCGATCGCGGTCGATCTGATCGCCTTCCAGATCGCCGTTCCGTACTTTTTCGGCGGCGTGGCCAAACTCAACGGCGAGTGGTTCGCCGGACGCCCCCTCGTCGGTTGGCTGGCCGAGTCCACGGACGTGCCGGTGTTCGGCCCGCTGTTCGGGTTCGAGGCGATCGGCCACGGTCTGGCCCTCGCAGCCGTCCTGTTCGACCTGACCATTGTCGGATTCCTGATCTGGCGCCGAACCCGGCCTGCCGCGTTCCTGTTTGTTGTTCTCTTTCACGTGCTCAATGCTCGGCTTTTCAGCATCGGCGTGTTCCCGTGGCTGATGATCCTGGCGACCACGATCTACCTGCCGACGAACTGGCCGCGGCTGGCCGTTGGCGGCCTTCGAGGTCCGGACGTCGCTAGGCGAGCACGGGTTGTTGCCGCAGCGACCATCGGTGCGGTCATCGGCGCCTTCTTCTTCCCGACGGTGGTCATCACCCATGTGGTGGTTTCCGCCTTCGGCTTCGGGCTTGTCGCCTGGCTGTACACGGAGAACCGAGCGCAGAGCGAACAGGCGGAACCCGCCCCGGCGATTCCCTGGAAAGGCGCCCCGATAGGACCGTGGCGGACAGCTGTTGTGATCGTGGCCGCAGTTTGGGTTGCGGTCCAGGTGACCGTCCCACTTCGCCATCATCTCTCCTCGACCGAGGTCGCGTGGGCGGAGGACGGCCACCGATTCTCGTGGCGGATGAAGCTCCGGGAAAAACACGGCACCCTCCAGCTCACCATCGAGGAGCCGGACGGAAGCCGCCGCGCCGTGGCACTCGACCAACACCTCCGGCAACGACAGATCTCAAAGATGACCACCCGCCCGGACATGATCGTCGACTTCGCACGGCGGCTTGAAGACCAGGCCGGCTACGACATCGGCGTCTTCGCCGAATCGGCCGTCTCGCTGAACGGCAGAAGCCTGCAGCCCTTCGTCCGGCCCGACGTCGACCTGACCGAGGTCGAGAGTCCCTGGCTCGGCGCCGCCTGGTACATCACGCCACGCGCCGAATAGATCCTGCGCCGTAACGGCCCGCCGATACGGCGGACGCCGGACGAGGTCCGGATTCGACGGGGCGATGTCGCTCAGGTCCGGGGAACGGGGCCCTGCCTACGCTTGTGAAATGCTGGCGGCAGGGCTCTTCGTGTTCGCTATCCCGGCTGGTCTACTCCTACGCGAACTGGTGAAGCGCCCTCAGCGGGCCGTTTTGTTGCTCGCCGCACTGACCCCGTTTGACGGGCTGCTGCTGTTGACGGACGGACCCGACATCAGGGCGGCATGGAAGGAGGGCCTCATCCTCCTGACCCTTGCGGCGACGTTCGTTGCGCCCCGCTCGGCCCGAGCCCAGCGGCCGGCCGGCATCCCGGCGTGGCTGGGACCGGTGCTGGCCATCATCGCCTTCTCGCTGGCCACCGGGACCGGGCTCCACGCACCGGTTCTTCTTGCCGGGCTCAAGGTGGACCACTTCTACCTGCTGCTACCTCTGATCCTCTGGCGCTGCCCGTTGGACGAACGGGAGCGGGATCACCTGGTCACGGTGCTGATGTTCACCGCGGTTGTGACGGCGGCGGCCGGGATAGCCCAGCAACTGCTCGGCCAGGTGACACTCAATGCACTCGGCTACGACTTCAACACGGTTATACGCACCGCAGGTGACTCGGTGCTGCGGTCCTTCGGCACGTTCGAGTCGCCGTTCCCGTTCGCGTTCTTTGTGGTCTTCGTGGTGGCGGTGGCCGTGCCGATTGCGCTGCAGGAGCCGGCCAGGCTTCGGAACCGCCTGTTCCTTCTCTGCACCCCGATTCTGGTGATCGGCATGCTGACGGCCGTGGTCCGGGCAGCGCTGCTGGCGCTGGTGGTCGCCGGTTTGTACCACCTCATCCGCAACTACCGGGCGGCGCTGTCGCTTGCGCCGGCCCTGCTGCTGTTTGTGGCGATCGCCCCATCCACCCTGATCGGAGCCGTGCTGTCCTCCCGATCGCTCGGGCAACGGGTGGACGGCTGGTCGATCGTGACCAGCACGGTCATCGCCCAGCCGTTCGGCACGGGCGTTGGAACAACCAGCTCGGCGGCCGAGGTGGCCGGTGACTTCGGGGGCGAGATCGAGGAGACCTTCGGACTGCCGCCCGACCTGCTCCCCTACCAGCCGGACAACTACTACATCAAACGACTGCTCGAGCTTGGCGCGGTCGGGCTCTGGCTGACGATTGCGATGCTGCGTCACGTCATCGAATCGGCCCGAGAGGTCCGAAATCGGGCCGGACCTCGAGACCAGGCCCTGATCGACGGTTGGATCGCCTCGGTGCTCGGGGCCGCCGCCGCAGCGACCGTTGCCACCTACTGGGAGATCTTCCCGCTGGATCTGTACTTCTATTTGTTATTGGGGGTGTTGACATCCATCGACCGAGCCGCGTCGCCTTCGCAGCGCTCGCCCTCGAACCAGACGGTAGCGGCGTCCAGACCTACATTCGTGAACTCCTGAACGCGATCGCTCCCCTCACCGAGGCCGAGCTGCGAGCGGTGGTGTCGAACCGGGCAGCCGCCCTTCTGCCGGACGGCATTGAACCGATCCCGCGATTGGCCGGCAGTGGTGCTCGGCGCGCGCTTCAGGGCATGCGTTCGGTGCCCGACGCGGACATCGTGCACGGGTTGGACGTGGACCTGCCCTTTCGATCGTCCTGTCCGACGGTGGCCACCGTTCACGACCTATCGGTCTTCGACGTGCCCTGGGCGTTCTCCCGGTACCGCGCTGCGGGTGAGCGGCGTCTCGTGGCCGCGGCGATCGGACGGGCGGATGCGCTGGTGGCCGTGTCGGCGTTCACCGCGGAGCGGATCAACCATCACTTCGGCAGGTCAGCGTGTGTCATACCACTCGCTCCTCGCTCAAGTCCGGCACAAACCACACCGGAAGCCAGGGACGATGTCCGCCGCCGCTACGACCTACCGGACCGATTTGTGCTTCAGCTTGCGTCGATCGAGCCCCGCAAGGACGTGGACCTCCTGGCATCGGCATGCACGGCAGTGGGCGTGCCGCTCGTGCTGGCCGGATCGATCGGCCGTCGAACGGTTCCGGCCGGTGCCCGACATCTCGGCTACGTGCCCTCAGCCGATATCGATCCGCTGCTCGACACGGCTGACATCGTCGCCTACATATCCCTGTACGAAGGATTCGGACTCCCTCCGCTTGATGCGATGAGCCGGGGCCGACCGGTCGTCGCCAGCGCGGTGGGGGCCCTGCCCGAGATCGCCGCCGATGGGGCTGAGCTTGTACCCCCCGGCAACGAGGAAGCGCTCAAGACCGCGCTGCGGGAACTGCTGGCCGACGACGACCGCCGAGCCGACCTCGCAACCAGGGCGGTGAACACGGCAAGCCGATTGAGCTGGCGTGCGACCGCCGTCCACACCCTGGACGTCTACCGGCGACTGGGGGCGACGGTATGACCACCACTGACGACCGTGCCGTCGATTCGTCATCGACGTGGCTCGGCAACGCCGGGTCGCTCGTCATCGGTCGGCTCATCGTTGCCGTGCTCGGCTGGATCGGCACGATCATCGTGGCCCGCAACCTCGACACGGAGGAGTTCGGACAGTTCGTGTTCGTCTTCGGCCTCCTCGGCATGATGACGATCGTGACCGACCTCGGCCTCGGACGAGTTGCCCTGTCCGGCGTGATGGCCGACCGCGAGGACCGCGATCGGTTCGCCGGCACGTACGTGGTGCTCCGATCGCTGCTCGGACTCGTCGGTTATGTGGTGGCCGTGCTGTTCACCGTGCTCGCGGGCTATTCGAGCGAAATCGTCAGCGCCACCGCGGTCGGCGGCGTTGTTGTCATCATCGCGACCGCGTCGCACGCCTACGAGATCATCCTCCAAGCCAGGCTCCGCCTCGGGGTGGTCGCCGTGGCGTCGGTCGTCGGCCGGGTGGCCCAACTCGGCCTGATTGCGGCGGCGGTCGTTGCCGACGGCCGACTGATCGTCCTGATTCTGCCGGCGATCGCGGCCGAGGTCGTCATCGCTGCGATCAAGGTTCCCCGGGCTCTGCGGCTGCAACCCATGCGGTACTCGGTCCAGCCGGGTCTCTGGTGGTGGCTGCTGAAGGAGGCGGTGCCGATCTCCCTGGGGACCGCGCTGGCCACGCTGTACTTCCGGGTCGACTCGATCATGCTCTCGAAGCTGGCTGACTTCACCGCGGTCGCCGTGTACGGGATCGCGTTCAAGTTCGTCGACCTGCTGCACTTTCTGACCCTCAGCGTCGCTACACCGCTCCTGACGGTTCTTGTCCTGGCGTGGCCGAACCGAACCCGCCGGTTTCGAACGATCGTCGAGCAGGTCAGTGGGCTGCTCGCGGTCTGGGCCGGCGCCCTGGTCGTCGGCTTCTGGCTGGCGGCCGAAGAGGTCGTTGTGCTGCTGTACGGCTCGCAGTACATCGACGCCGACGCCGGGACGGCAACGGTGGTCCAGCTACTGGTCGCCGGCGAGATCATCGCCGTCGCCTCGATGGTGGGGCTGACCGTGCTCACCGCAACCGGCCGCCACGGGCCATACCCGTACATCGCGCTGGCCGGGCTTGCCACCAACATCGGACTCAACCTGTGGGCGATCCCTCGGTGGGGGATCATCGGCGCAGGTGTAACCACCGTTGCGACCGAGGTGGTGGTGGTCGTCGGGATGTGGCGACTGGTCCGTCGGGTCCCCGGCCTCGACCTGCCGCCGCTGCGACCGCTCCTTCGGGTGGTACCCGCCGCTGCGGCCGGGATCGCAGCCGGGATGGCGATCGACCGTATCGGGCCCTGGCCGATCGCCGCACTGGGTGCGCTCATGGTCTATGTCGGCGCCGTCATCGCCATCGGTGCGTATCGGCCCGGCGCCATGCTGGACATCGATGACCCGCTGCGGGACGGTCCGCCGCCGGACGATTCCGATGACGGCGAGGACCGGCCACGGTCGCGGCCGGTCGTGCTCGTCGGCCACAGCAGGTCGGCCTCGGGGGCCGAACTGGTCGCCGTGCGTTATGTCGATGCACTGTTGGCGAGCGGCCGGACCGTCCGATCGGTCTGTCCCGACGGGGCCCTCGCCGACCGACTCAGGGACCGCGGGATCGAGCCGGTGGTTATTCCGGAGCTACAGCTGCCGCAGGGCCCGAAGCCGGTCGCCGTCGTCAGATTGGCCGCCAGGTGGATCGCGGCGGCCAGGATCCTCCGGCACGCGACGACCGACGACGACCGACTCGTTGTCAACGGGCTCCTCGCCCTGCCCGCGGTCCGGCTGTCCGGACGGGCCGGTGCCGCGCTGTGGCTTGTGCACGATGTGGTCATCAGAGGCGACCTCCGGCTCGTGGCCCGGGCAAGTGCCAAACCACTGGCCGCAGCAGCGGCGGTCTCCCAGGCTGCCGCCGCGTTCCCGATTGCACTCGGGATACCGACGTCCGTCGTCCGTAACGGCACCTCCTGGCCGGTCGATCCCGCAGCGCCGAACGCCGGTCAGCCGTTGATCGTCGGGATCAACGCCAAGATCACCCCGTGGAAGGGTCATCATGTTCTCTTCGAGGCGATGGCCGACCTGCCCGACCTGGAACTCGAAGTGCTCGGGGGCCGATTCCCGAAGGATGCGCCGTATCTCCATTCGCTCCGGGAGCGGGCGGCAAACCCTGACCTGGCCGGGCGGGTCAGGTTTCTGGGTCACTCCGATGACCCGCTCGAGGCGATGCGGCCCTGGTCGATCGCCGTCAGCGCCAGCGTTGATCCCGAGGCAGGACCGCTTGCGGTGCTGGAGGCCATGTCGCTTGGCCTGCCCGTCGTCGCCACCGCCCACGGCGGCGCCGTTGAGGTGCTCGGGGATGCCGGTCTGCTCGTCGAACCCGATGACATCGAAGAGATGCGGGACGCGCTCCGGCGTTTGTCCACCGATGCCGAGCTGCGCAGGCGGTGCTCGGCAGCCGGCCGTGCGGCCATCAGCGGATGGCTGACCAGGGAGTCGTCGGACCAACGGTTCCTCGCCGCCGTCGATGCACTGGACGATCGGCGGTTGCGGCGATGAGACCGCTTCGGGTGCTGTTCATCAACGAGAACATCGGTGGCCACGCCACCGTGCATCTCAACCTTCGATCCGCGCTGGCCCACCGCGGTGACATCGAACCAACCTTCCTGGACCTGCCTGCACCGACCGGCTTGGCCCGGCTGGCGGGAGCCGCCATTCCGGGGCTTGCGAGACTCGATGTTGACCTGCAACCACTTCGGGCCCAGCTTGCGAGGAGCCTTGGACTGGCGAGAAGGCTGGGCGCGACCCTCGACGGGGTGGACGCCGTCCATCTGTACACCCACAACGCCGGGTTGCTCAGTGCGGCCACCTGGCGTCGGGTGCCCACCGTTGTCAGCCTCGACACCACCAATGTTCAGAACGGCTATCGGCTTCCCGGCCGGACCCCGACCGCTCTGACCCCGCTCACCGTTTCCGCCACAAAACCCTTCGAGCGCCGGGTCTACCAGGCGGCGACGCTTGTTGTGGCCAACTCGAACTGGGCGGCTGACTCCCTGCGGCGGGACTACGCCGTCGACGGCGACAAGCTGCGAGTCCAGCCGTTCGGTATCGCGGCGCCGGACTTCGGGCCGGGTGCGGCCCCCGGCACCCGGGCGACTGAACGACCCCGGGCGGTCTTTGTCGGGCGGAGTCTTGCCCGCAAGGGCGGGCTGCAGCTGCTCCGGGTCCACCAACAGCACCTCGCTCCGCGGGTCGACCTCACCCTGGTAACCGCCGAACAGCCTGCCGTTGGGCCGGGGGTTGAGCTGCGGACCGACCTGGTTCCCGGCGACCGTCGGTTATGGGACGTGTTGCGTTCCGCAGCGATGTTCGTTTTTCCCAGCGAGATCGATATGGCCCCAAACGCGGTGCTGGAAGCGATGATGGCCGGCCTACCGGTCGTGGCCCGTCCGGTCGGTGCCATTCCGGAGATGGTGGAGCACGGGGTCAGCGGCCTGCTGATCGGCCCCGGTGACGAGGATCTGACGGCCGCCGTCACTGCGTTACTCGACGACCCCGAGCGACGAAGGATGATGGCTGAGGCGGCTCGGCTCCGGGCGATGGAGTACTACGATGCCCGGGCGACCACCGACGCCCTCATCGGCCTGCTCGGCGAGGCGGTCGGTCGCCACCGGACCGCGAACCTTGGCTCACTGGCGGCATGAGTCCCCGGGTTGTCATCGTCGTCGATCGGTTCCCGGACGAGCCGTTCATCGCAGAGCAGGTCGCCGAGCTGGCAAGACGCTCGGTGGATGTTCAGGTGCTGTGCCAGGTACGCGACGACAGGAGCGACGTCTGGGATCGACTCGGCGACACCGCACTATATATAGCGGTGCATCCCTGGCCGGACCGCGGCCACCCGATTGCCCTCACGCTGGCGGCGGGCCGCACCGCCGTGGCGGCCGTCCGTCGGCATCGAAGCCGCCTCCCCGGATTGCTCCTGGCGGCCTTTCGGGCGGAGCGGGACGGCGGTGGTGATCGCAGCCTGATCGGCCGGCTCCTGTTCGATCTCCGGGTCCTGGCCATCGACGCGGAAGTTGTGCACTTCGAGTTCGGCGATCTGGTCAGACCGAGGCGCAACGTCGGCCGGGCCACCGGCGCCGCTGTCACCGCGTCCTTTCGAGGCTACGACCTCACCTACGCCGGGCTTGAAGAGCCGGGCTTCTACACGGAGGTGTGGCCGGTCTTGACCGCCGCCCACACCCTGGGCGAAGACCTCCGCGCGCTGGCCGTGAAGCGGGGGGCGCCGGATGACCTCCCGTGGACGCTGATTCCCCCGGCCGTCGATCTCGACCGTTACCACCCGCCGGAGACACAGGCGGTGGATCCCGGCTCGAACGACACACTGCGAGTGCTGAGCGTCGGGCGGCTTCACTGGAAGAAGGGACTGCCTGATGGACTCGCTGCCGTGGCCGAGCTGGTGGCTGCCGGCCGATCGGTTCAGTACCGCATCGTCGGTGACGGTCCGGCTGAGGAGCAGCTCCGCTGGCTCGTCGAGGACCTGGGGCTGCAATCGGTGGTTAAGTTGGTCGGCCGCTGCAACCGGGCCGAGGTGATCGACCAGTTGGCCTGGGCCGATGTGTTCCTCCATCCCGCCCACACCGAGGGGTTCGCCAACGCCGTGCTGGAGGCCCAGGCCATGGCGCTCCCGGTGGTCTGCACCGATGCGGAAGGACTGCCGGAGAACGTCGCCCACGGCGAAACCGGGCTGATCGTCCCTCGTCATCAACCCAACGCGCTGGCCGGGGCTCTGGCCGAACTGGCCGACGACCCCGATCGACGGCTCGTGATGGGTGCGGCGGGACGGCGGCGGGTCGCCGCCCGGTTTCTACTGGCGGCCCAGACCGACGCCTTTGTCAGGTTCTTCACCGAGGCTGCGGCCACCGGTCCGGTTGGCGACCGGTGACCGTGAGCGGGACGAACGGCGGCGACCCCGGTATCCGGCTTCACCGGCGGCAATATGTCGTCGGCCCTCGGCCGTGCCGGATCAGCCCGGATTGGGTGGTCGTCGAGCTCGATCGCGGTCTGGTAATCAGCCACTGCCCCGATCTACAGGTCGCCCATCGGACCGACCGCGATGGCACCCGCTGGACCGTGATCGGCCTGACCAGCCAGACCCGATCGGATCGGCCCGACCCCCTCGACGACCTCGCCGAAGCGACCACCGCGGCGGTCCAGTCGGTGTATGAGGGGTGGGCCGGTCGGTGGACCGTCATCGGTGCCGGCGAGTTACACCTTGACGCCACCGCCCAACTCGCCTGCCACTGGTTCAGCGACGATCAGGTGGGCACCTGGGCGACCAGCAGTCCGGCGATTCTCAACCAGCTCCTGGGAAACGAGCCGGATCGTACCCGCCAACCGGTCTACGCCCGGGGCCTGTCCTGGATCGTGCCACCGGACGGCAACGTGGCACGAGCCAACCGGCTCTTCCCCTCGCAGATCCTCGACCTGCTGTCCGGAGGAACCCGGTGGCGGCGGCTTGTCGTCCCGGCGCTCGAACTCGACATCGACGCTTCCGACGAGGGGGCCGCGCAGCGGGGATTCATCACGGCCCTTGGCCACTCGATCGCCCGTCTCCCGGCCCGCGAACCGAAGCACATCGGGCTGACCGCAGGGGCCGACTCACGTCTTGTGCTGGCGGCGGCTCTGTCGGCCGGGGTTGCGGTCCACCTCTACACACGGCGGGCGGCCAGGATGTCGGTGGCGGACCGCCTGATCCCGGCCCGGCTGGCAGCTGCGGTAGGCGTCGAGCACCGGGAGCTACTGCCCGGTCGGACCGACGACGATCGGGTTGAGCTGGCCAGGGCTCATACCGGTTGGTTCGTGTCGGACGGTGACGCGCTGCCGTTCGTCCAGGGGGTACGGGACCACTTCGTCGGGATCGAGATAGGCGGCCAGGGCCTGGGGGTCGGCAAGATGAAGATGCGCAACCTGCCGGCGGAGATCGACGACCCGGCGGGGTTGGCCAACCGGGTTGCCGACCACCTCAGCGAGCAGCCGGGGACGGCGAACCGGCCGGCGCTCGCCCGGTGGCTGGCCGCCGTTGCGGCTCACCAGGACACCGAGCCCGACCACGAGCGCGTGGACTGGCGGGACCGCTTCTACATGGAACAGCGGGCCGGAGGCTGGCAGGCGGCAAAGGAGCAGCTGTATGACCTCCATCGCCACCATCGCTTCTTCCCGGTCAATTCGGCCAGGACGATCGGTTGGCTGTTCGCCATCGACCCGACGCTCCGGTCAACCGGCCGGCATCGCCGCGAACTGATCGCTCTGGCCGACGATCGGCTGCTGGCCGAACCGTTTAACCCGGCCGGCAACGCCTTCCCCCGCCGGACCCAGATCGCCCACGCGGTCCGCGTCGACCGCCGCGGCCTCGCGGGACGGGTCGGTCGTCGGCTCGGGCAGCGGTGATCAGGACCGTGCAGCGGTGATCAGGACCGTGCAGCGGTGGTCGGGACTGCGCGGCGGTGATCAGGACCGTCCGGCCTTGGCGACCTGGCGCGCCACGTAGCGGATCTCGTCCCTGGTCGTCGGCAGGGCGATCAGCAGGATCGGACCGGCCAGGAGGAACGGTCTGACCTCGGCCGGCCACCAGGGCGCCGTCATCATCGGCAGCAACGCGACGAGCCATCGGACCCCCGCCCGGTAGGACGGCTGGAACCAGCCGGTCAGCTCCCGATGAACCAGGATGAACGGGACGGTCCGCGCCACCCGGGCCAGCCCGTAGCCGGCGACCCCGAGACCGGGGACCGCAATAGCCGTGACCGCCAACATGGTCCCGACCTGCAGCGCTCGTAGTCGTGCGACCGGCCGGTTCAGGCCCAGGACCCGCAGAAGCGGCGGACCGAGGTTGAACAGCGTGCCGATCGATGCGGCGATGGCCAGCAGGCCGAGGACCGTCGCAGCCGGCTCCCAGTCCGGCCCGAACACCGCAGGGACGGCGAACGGTCCGATGAACGCGGCCAAGGCGTAGAGCGGGACGGAGCCGACGACCTGAATCAGCACACCTTCGGCATGGGCCGACCGCAAGCGCTGTCGGTCCGTCCCGATGCGGGCGAAGGCTGCGGTGGCCAGCCGCATCGTGGCCTGCTTCACCGCGCCGAGCTGCTCAACGATTCTGGTCGCCAGGGCGACGTGGCCGATGCCGGTCGGCCCGAGAACACGGCCGACGACAATCGGGTTGACCAACTGACCGACGAGGGACAGCCATTTCCCGGCCGAGTAGCCCGCCCCGAATCGGACGAGCCGCTCAGCCTCGGCGCGGTCGAACCTGAGCCGAGGTCGATACCGGGACGCAAGGTGGGTCGCGACGACGAGGCACAGCTGGCGGGCGGCCAATCCGGCGATCGGGGCCCACACGCCGGCTCCGCCAACTGCCAGCGGGATCGAGACGGCGATGACCGCGAGATCGGCCCCGAGCTCGATTGCGGCGATCGGCACGAACCGCAGCTCACGCTCCAGCCTCGCCCTCGCCGGGGTGACCAACACCATCAACGGGACCAGGGCGGCGACTGCCCGCATGGGCGCCACGGCGGCCTCGGCCGAGAGCCACACCCCGAAGGACGGGGCCATCGCAACCCCGATCCCCCCGAGCGCGACCGACGAGCCGAGCAGGCCGATGAAGGCCGTGTCGTCGGCCGCGGTGCTGGATCCCTCCCGGACCAGTTGCACATCGGCACCGAAGGTGGCGATGGTGGCCAGCACCGCGGCCACGGCTGCGGCCGCCGCAAAGAGGCCGTAGACCTCGGGCCCGATCAGCCTGGTGACAACCAGGATCCCGACGAGGCGGATCCCGATCCCGGCCAGCTGTCGACCGACGAGGTACCGTCCGCTGCGGTAGACACGGTCCCGTACCGGTCGACCGGTGGCGACCGGTACCGCCACCTCGCCACCGCCGGCGGGACGATCGTCGTTGCGCTCACCGGGCATAACTCGGCAGACGGAACAGGGCTCGGTTCACCTCCCGTTCGAGCCGGGCCAGGACGCGCATCGCAAAACGATCGACGGGACCAGGCAACACGGCGGCACTGGCCCGCCGCATCGGAGCGAGGAGTAGTTGGCGCCTGGCCCGCATACCGACGATGCGATCGGAGTACGCCGGTTCGATGCCGTGCTTGGCACAGAAGTGCGCAAGGCTGGCTTCGTTCCACCGCTCGCTCCACCGCCGGAGGAAGAAGCGCAGGTAGGCCCGATCGATCGGTGGCGGGGTGAGGTAGGTCACCTTGGAGCTCGGTTCGAAGTAGACCTTCTCTCCTCGCTCGGCCGCCACGAGGCACAGGTCGAGGTGTTCGCGGGTGGAGAGCAGCGCTTCGTCCAGCCCACCTACGGAGCGGAGGAAATCGGTCCGGGCCAGCATGCAGTGGAACTCGACAAAGTCGACCGGCTCCCGGCCGAGGTCGGTGCCGACCCCCGACAAGCTCTCTCCCTGGAGTCGATGGGTGGTGGAGAATCGACGGGCCCCGTCCTCCCCGTCGAACCGGTAGTCACCGCCGGCCATATGGATGATGTTCTCCTCGGGGTCACCCTCCATGTACAGCGGTCCGACCAGCGCGGCCCCGGTCTCTCCTGCACAGGCAAGGAGTTTGGTGAGCCAGCCTTCGGCAACAACAAGGTCATTGTCGACGAACACAACGTAGGGGGTGTCAACCGCAGCCAGCCCGATGTTCCTCGCCCGGTTCGGCGACAGATGACTCCGTACCGAGATGAGTTTGAAGCCGTTCACCTTCGCCGCCTGCTCAAGATGTGTCGCCACCGAGGAGGGGGCGCCCCCGTCGACGTAGACCAGATCGAACGGGGCCATCGTGTTGGCGTATATCGACTCGAGCGAGGCTCGGCTCAACCCGAACCGCTCCCGAGGGGTGACCACGATGGTCACCTCCGGGCGATCGCCTGGCGGGGCGGTGTCGTCTGTTTGCGGGGTGTGATCGGTGTTGTCAGCCATGTCGCGCTCCGGGATCGTTGTGGTTTCTGTCGTAGTCTTCGCTTTCGGCTCGACGCATGGGCCGCAGGTTGGCAACCGTTGCCTCGAGTTCGAGCCGCCGCCTCCGGACGAACCTTCGTCGTCGCCAGATCGGCTCGCTCGGCCCATCGGGCAGGTAGGCGTCCAGCACCCACCTCACCAATGGGCTCGGGGTGATCGCCACCACCACGAACCAGACGGCCCGCCTGACCCGGTCGGTGGGGGCCAAGGCCCGGTTGGCGAGCGCAGCCAGGGCGCCACGCTTCGCCAACCGGAACCGTCTGTCAGGGCCGCCGGTCCCGACCCGGGGGTGGCCCGTCGGATCGAGTCGAAGCGACGCAAGGCGATAGCCAAGGAAGGCCACGTCCTCCACGTCATCAACATCAACCCGATACCCGTCCAGGTCGAGACGCTCAGCGACCTGAGCGAGCCGCTCGTGGGAACAGACCTCCCGTTCGATCTTGGTCCGCAGCCAGGGCAACCCAAGTTTGGTGCCGGCGAACTGATTGTCACCGTGGCGGCGGTATGCGGCCACGGGTTCAGAGGCCCTGGCGAAGGGACCGCAGATTGCCACCTGCTCGTTGAGGAACGAGTCCGCGGCCTGCCGGTAGGTCTCGGCCGGGACGGGGAGAACCAGTTCGAGGACTCGCCGGGAGTAGGCGTTGCCGCTCATGGGCGGCCAGCCGTGGGCCCGGTAGCGGAAGACATGGTCCGCGATGTCGCCCGTGGCCAACCGGGTCGGGTCGGCGGGTAGGGTCCCGCCTGACCAGCGACCGTCCTGGTCGACGATCGCAAGCGGGGTGTGGAATTTCGCGAGGCCAGGCTCCCTGTCGAATGCGGCGGCCGCCTGGGCACAGGCCGCCGGGAGCAGCATGTCGTCCGCGTCAAGAAACCACACGACCTCACCGGTGGTGACGGCGGCACCGCTGTTGATCGCCGCCCCCTGACCGCGGTTGGTCATGTGCAGAACCGGCACCACGTCAGTGCCGAACTCGGCGATGACCGCTCTGCTCCGATCGGTCGACGCGTCGTCGACCACAACCACCTCGGCGGGCCGGTGGGTCTGCCGCAGGGCGCTGACGATCGCGTCCGGCAGGAAGTGCGCGTAGTTGTAGTTGAGGACAACGACCGAAACCTCGGTCATGATGCAACGGCTTCCACCGCCGCCCTTACCGCGGTCGGTCGTTCCCAGCCGTCGACCCGTTGCGAGAGGACGGCGTGCATCTCGGCACGGAATCGTTCTCTGGAGAAACGCTCGGCGTTCGCCCGGATCCTCGTATCGTCCAGGTTGGACGGATCGAAGGATCGGAGCGCCCCCGCAAGTGCGGCGACCGGGTCGTCGCCGTCAAGATCGAGCAGCGATCCGGTGACACCGTCAACCACCGTCTCCGTTGCGCCCCCGACTGCGGCGGCTATGACGGGTGCCCCGCAGGCCTGGGCCTCGACGGGGACGATGCCGAAGTCCTCCTCACCGGGGAAGACCAGTGCCGCGCAGCGGCGATAGAGATCACGCAGCTCGGCGTCGTCGACTGCACCGACGAACTCCACCGTTGGACCGGCCATCGACCGCAGGCTCGGGAGCGCCCGACCATCACCGGCCACAACAAGCCGACGACCGGCGGCGGTCGCCGCCGCCACCGCAAGATCGACGCGCTTGTAGGGCACCAGTCGTCCGGCGACGAGGAAGAAGTCCTCGCGATCGACGGCGGCCGGGGTGTGGTACCGGACATCGACCGGCGGGTGAACAACCGTGGCGTGACGACCCCACCAGCGCAGGATCCGACCTGCGACGGTTCGCGAGTTGGCGATCAGATGGTCGACCCGACCGGCAGCGGCCTTGTCGACCGGTCGGGACGCCGCCGCAAAAGCCCGAAGCGCACCTGCTCCAAACCGTCCGCCCCGCTCCCCCCGGAGCTTGGCCGTGTCCCACATCCACCGGGCCGGGCTGTGGACGTAACCGATGACGGGCACACCGTCGGGAACCCTGACCCGGTTGGCGAAGGCGTGGTGGCTGAGCACAACCACGTCGGCATCGGAGAGATCAGCAGTCCGCATCGCCGCGCCAAGAAGCGGCAGCAGGTGGGCGTAGCGACCGCGGTCACGGTAGAGCCGTTGCAGCGGACTCGATGTGAGTTCGGCCGAGGACAGCCGACCCTCGAGCACGGTCCGATCGACGATCGGCGCGTAGACACGACTGTTCTCCGACAGGGCGGCCAGCTGCTCCACCACGCGCTCGGAGCCACCCCGCTCGGTGAACCGTTCGTGCACGACGACCAGGCGGAGTGTCACGATGCTCGCCGTTGGTCTCGTACCGCACCGAGATGTTGCGGCTCGGCGGACGATCCACCGGCCTCGGTGTCGCCCCGTTTCCACCACCGGGCCGACAGACGGGAGGTCTCCGCCTTGGTGGCCGATCTGGTCATCAGCAGGATGGCAACGACGTCCTCGTAACCGCCGTAGCCGTGCACAAGCTCGGCCAACCGTCGCCTGGTGGTCCGGTCCGGATCGACGACGAGCACGGTCGAACGCCGAAGCGCCGCAATCGACGCGGCCACGCCGTCCAGGTTCGCGGCAGGACCAACGTAGGCCACGACACAGTCGTACCCCGGTGTGAGCAGGTCCATGGCCCGATCGGTTGGGATCGGGTCTCTCGGCCCCTCGTCTCCCCCGGCCGTGAGCAGCGCCAGCTCCGACCCGGCCTGCGACTCGAAGACAACGGTTGCCAGGTCATCGTCGCCGGCGGCAACCTCGCTGAGCCCGGGCTGTCGAGGCAGAGCCAACCACCGGTGCATGGCCGGCTCGTTCGGATCGGCGTCGACAACAAGCGTCCGGCGACCGAACACCGTCAGCGCCTCGGCCAGCCGGATCGGAACCGCGGGCCAACTCCCGCCGCTGTTCTGCACAACAACAAACGCTTCGCTGGATGACAGGTGTCGGGCCGCGAACAACCCGAGGCGGGTCCGGTCCTCCGGATCACCCGTGAGGGTGAGGCTGGGGATGCCGACCAGCTCGCTCACCCGTTCCGCCGTCCTGCTTGTCGGCAGCAGCCCTCGGATCGGCCGCCAGATCGCAGCCGCCTCGGCCAGGACCACCAGGGCGATGACAAACGCCGCAACGGAGTCCCGCAGGGGACTTGGCGATGCTGCGGCGGATGGTGTCTCGGCCGGCTCGACGATCACGGCCGCCAGGGCAGCAGCCCCGTCGCCCGGGACGGTGTCCCCGTCGTCGGACGTGAGCTGCTCGGAGTCCTGTCCGATCCTGGCGACAAGCGCCGCCGCCATACCGTCGGCCAGACGGCTTGCGTCCTCAGCTGTGTCGGCCGAGGCCGTCACGTCGATGAAGCCGGGTGGGCTCGCCCATTGGACGGCGAACGCGGCCGACCTGTCGCCCTCCTCGAGAGCCACCCCGCTGCGGTCTACGGCATCGGCCAACATGGCCGGACTCTCCGCCAACTCGGCGTAGATCCTGGTTGCGTACTCCACCCGGTTGTCGTCGAGCAGGAGGCCGGATCCGGTCTCCACGGTGAGGCGGATCGACGCCTCGGACTCGTAGCGAGGCGTAACCGCAAAGGTCAGGACGATGAAGACCGCCTCGGCGATGAGCGCAGCACCGGCCAGGATGATCCACTTCCGCCGCCAGATCGTCCGCAGATGATCACCGAGGCCCGGCTCCCAGCCGACGGTCTTCGGGGTGGCGCCGGGAACCATGTCCGCGGTCATGACCGCCACCCCCGGAGCGTGATCATCGAGAAGACCGTCCGGCAGAGGATCTTGAGGTCCTCAAGGAGCGACCAGTTGTCGATGTAGCTGTTGTCGACACGGGACCGGGCCGAAATCGAGGTGTCCCCCCGCAGGCCTCGCACCTGCGAGAGACCGGTCAGCCCGACGGGCACCCGGTGCCGATTGTCGTAGTCGGGAATCGATTCGGCGAACTGACGGGCGTAGATCGGACGCTCCGGCCGGGGCCCGACCAGGCTCATGTCCCCCAGCAGAACGTTCCACAGCTGCGGCAACTCGTCGATCGCGGTTGTCCGACAGAACTGCGCGAACGGTCGGATGTGCCCCGCATCCACCTGCCACGCATCACCGGTCGCCGGGCTGTCGTTCACGATGGTCCGGAGCTTGTACATCGTGAACAGCCGTCCACCGCGGCCGACCCGGACCTGGCGATACAGAACCCCGGATCCGCTCTCGAGGTACAGGCCGAGCGCACCAATGGCGATCACCGGTGCCGCGAGCGGCAGGAGGATCGAGGCCAGGAGCACATCGATGATGCGCTTCAGCTTCCAGCGGAGAGACCGGTTGGCGGCCGGTCGAACCGCAACGAGAGGGAGCGAGTCGATCTGTTCGGCGCCCGGTACGGCCGCCGGGTAGTGCATGAGCGCCGCCGGCAGCAGGTAGACCTCCGGCCCCGAGGGCGGCAGCCGGCGGAGGAGACCGGTCACCTCATCGCGGGTCGTATCGGTCACCTCCACGATGGCCGTCTCGGCCCCGGTGAGGTCAACCGGGGACAGCGGCTGCCGCCGCGGGTGATCGATGGGGGCCAGGTCCACCCCGGGCCCGAATGGCACAAGGCCCGAAGCCGGATTGGCATTCAGCGCCTCGACCACCTGACGCGTCGTCTCCTGGGAGGCGATCACGATCGTTCGCCGACCCAGCAGACGCAGATAGCGGAGCGACTTGATCAGGGTGTAGGCCAGGGCGCGTCCGAGAACAACAAACGTCGCGGCACCGACGAGCACCCAGAGCCGGTCGGCGGTGAACACGTCATGGCCTGACACCAGTTCCCGGTAGGCCGCACCGAGCGAAATGGCCAACACGACCCGACCGGCGATGCCCGCCATGTCGTCGAGGATTGAGATCTCCAGCCGCAGGCGATAGTGATCACCGAGCGCCAGTGCCAGGACGGCCAGGGCAACAAGCGCCACGGTGTTCGGCGTGATGCGACCGAAGCGGGCGATGGCCGCAGTCATCGCCGCAACATCCGCCGCAACGAGGAGACCGACCGCGGTCTCGTTACCGACGGTTGCGGCGGAGAGTGAGCTGTTTCGTGGGGAGGCTTCCGCGGACGCTACGGCCACTGGAGGCGTTGACCCACCTGAGATCGGTCCCCGTCTACGGGCACGCAAGATTGCTGCATGCGTGCGGGCGCATGCAGGTCCGGGGTGTCGGTACTCGTCCCCGACTGGTTGCTCTTCAACGACTCCCTCTCGCGAATTGGTGGCGTGTACGGGTAATAACGCCGGTCCACCTCCGCGATTCGACGGGGTGGGCAGAATTGCCCCTCCGTCAGCCGGTCACGAGGATCGTCGGACGGGTCACGACCGAGGACCGGTAGTGCCAGGCCGCAACCGCCACGGCCGCCGAAATCGACACCATCTCGCCGCCGTCCTCCACCAAGCCGAGCACGTCGATCGGTTCGATGACGTCGGCGACCACCCCGAAGAATCCGAGGGCGAGCAGGACAGGGGCGAGACCGGCGGTCAGCCATCGGGCGGGAGTCCGGTCGCGGACCGTCGTGATGGCCACCGCCGCCAGGATGGCCACCGCCACCGTGGCCGAGACGGCGACCTGGCCGAGATCCCGACCCTCGATGCCGAATGCGTCGCCCAGGGCCAGCCAGTCGCCGATCGTCTCGTGGATTTCGAGCGAGTCGTCGAGCAGCAGATACACGAACGCGGCCGCCCAGGCGAGCTGCACGGCGGACCGCACATGGCGATACGCCGCAAGCAACAACGCAACAACGGCCCCTTCCTTCAGGTACTGGAACAGCTCCGGATTGCCCCGATCGAGCGAGATCAGCCACCGTCCGCTGCCCGGCACGCCATAGCGAACGTGGAGCGCGTGAACGACAAGAAACACGCCGTCAACCGCCAACAGAACGATCAGAAGACGACCGATCGGGCGTAGTGAAGCTCGGTCGATCGAGGGTGGGCCGCTCGCCATCCGGTCAGTGAACTCGATCGACCACGGCCCCGTCCAGCGCCCGGGGGCGCCGTTGACCGAGCCCGGTTCCGCGCACACAATGTGGGGCCGTGGCCAGCGACCGACAACCAACGAGCAA
>JBCCGJ010000063.1:0-20925 GCA_039029335.1 Actinomycetota bacterium
CGGCGGCCGAGGGGCCGGGCTGACCAAAACGGAGTTGCGAGGCGGGAGGGCCGTCGCCGCCACCGGTTTCTGCTCGCTGGTGCTGCTGGCCGCCATCGGTGCGCCCTTCGCCCAGCTGGTCACATGGGCGATCGATGAGGCCACCGGACCCCGTGGCACACCGCTGGTGGACCGGTTCGTCGAGTTCCTCGGCAACTCCGCCATCCTGGCCCTCTTGACCGCCGCGGTCTGCATCGTCGCCGCCGTGTTGGTGGCAAACGCCTCCCGGTTCTCCCGAACCAGGGTTGCCGGCTTTGCGGCCAGGCTCACCGCGGTCGGTTACGCGGTGCCCGGCCCGGTGGTGGCCATCGGTGTCGTCCTGGCGTTGGTTGCGCTCGACCGGATGTTGGAGTTCATCGGCCTCGGCCTGCCCGGTGTGGTGGCCACCGGCTCGCTGATCGGGCTGGTCTACGCCTACTCGATTCGGTTCCTGGCTCCCGGCCTCCAGGCGGTCGAGTCAGGACTCACCCAGGTCGGCGAGGAGATGACCGCGTCGGCCCGCAGCCTCGGCAGCCGACCGCTCCAGGTGGTCCGCCGGATCCACCTGCCGCTCGGCCGGACAAGCGTGCTCACCGCGGCCGTGCTGGTCGGTGTCGATGCGCTCAAGGAGCTGCCGATCGTCCTGCTGCTGCGGCCGATCGGCTTCGACACGCTGTCGGTCTGGACGTTCAACCTCGCTTCCGAGTCACGGTTCGAGCAGGCCGCGCTGCCGGCTATCGCCATTATCGTTGTCGCCGTTGCGCCGGTGGCCATCCTGTCCCGGCGGCTTGCAGGAAACGTGGAATCATGAGCGATGGACGGCAGGAATCGGCGGCCCTGAACGTCGAGGGGCTGACCAAGACCTTCGGGGACGTCACCGCGGTGGACAACCTGGACCTGACCCTCGAGCGGGGAGAGATCCTGGCCCTCGTCGGTCCCAGCGGGTGCGGCAAGTCGACACTGCTGCGGATGATCGCCGGCCTGGTGGTCCCCGACCACGGACGGGTGGTCCTCGACGGCGCGGTCGTCGAGGACGGGATGACCCGGATGCCGCCGGAACGTCGCGGGGTCGGCCTGGTCTTCCAGGACCACGCGCTGTTCCCCCACCTGACGGTTGCGGCAAACGTGGCGTTCGGTATTCGTGACCGGTCGGACGCCGAGACGGCGGCGACGGTGGCCGAGATGCTGGAGCTGGTCAGCCTGCCGACCTACGGCGGTCGCTATCCCCATGAGCTCTCCGGTGGCGAGCGGCAGCGGGTCGCGTTGGCCAGGGCACTGGCCCCCGGCCCGGCCCTGATGCTCTTCGACGAACCGTTTGCCAGCATCGATCACAATCTCCGGGTCCGGCTCCGGGTGGATGTGGTGACCGCACTCAGGGCCACCGCAACCCCCGCACTTTTTGTCACCCACGACCAGGCGGAGGCGCTGGCCATGGGCGACCGCATCGCCGTGCTTCGCCGGGGCCGCATCGCCCAGATCGACGTTCCGGCCCGGGTCTTCCACGGTCCGGCCGATCGGTTCGTCGGTGCGTTCATGGGGGCGGCCAGTTTCCTGCAGATCACCGACGGTCCGGACGGCCCGGAGACCCGGCTCGGACCCCTGGATCTCGATCCGGCAACCGATGCCGGTCCGTCGACCGAAACCGTGGCCATGGTCCGACCGGACGACCTGCGGTTCGCCCCGGCGGCGGACGGTGAGGCCACGGTCGTCGGAGCCGAGTACCGGGGCAGCGATTGGTTGCTGACCGTGAAACTGGAAGAGGGGCCAACCATCTTGACCACCGCATCACACCTCGACGCACCGGTACCCGGCGACCGGGGCAACCTGTCCCTGGTCAGCGGCCACCGGCAGGTCCCCGTCACCGACCGGCACAACGGCAACGAACCGGCGGACCGCGGCGGTGACGCATGAGCCGGGTCGTTGTCATCGGGGCCGGTCCCGCCGGCCTTGCGGCGGCGCTGACCGCCGCCGAGTCGGGCCACGAGGTCGTCGTGTTCGAGGCCGCCGATGCGGTCGGCGGCATGGCGGGAAGTTTCGAGGTGGCCGACCTGCGGGTCGATTTCGGCTCACATCGGCTGCACGCCTCGACGGCCCCGGCCTTCCTCAACCGGCTGCAGTCCCTCCTGGGGGACGACCTCCAGGCCAGGGAGCGCAACGGTCGCATCCGGCTTCGGAACCGATGGGTGGGCTTTCCCCTCCGCATCGGGGACATGGTCAGAAAGCTGCCACCGGACTTCGCCGCCCGGGTCGCCGCCGAGACGGCCACGGGCGTGCTCCGCAGACCACAGCCGGAGCCGAGCTTCCTTGACGAGGTGACCCGGCGGCTCGGTCCAACGGTCAGCTCGGAGTTCTACAAGCCGTACGCCGTGAAGCTTTACGGTGCCGATCCCAAAGACCTGACCGACGAGCTGGCCAGGCGGCGGGTCTCCGCATCGTCGCCGCTGGCCATCCTGGCCAAGGCGTTCAAGGCCCGCCAGCCGGACGGCCGTACCTTCTATTACCCCCGCCGGGGTTACGGCCAGGTGTCCGAGGCGCTGGCCGATGCGGCGGTCTCCGCCGGGGCCGAGCTGCGGCTCGGCGAACCCGTGCAGGAGATCGTGCCGGGGGCGGCGCCGAAGATCGCCACCGCGACCACCTCGCTCGACGCGGACGTTGTCCTGTCGACCATGCCGGTCCCGTCCCTGATCCGTTCACTCGGTGCCGCGGTGGACCAGCCGATCGTCGACGCTGCGGCCGCCCTGCGGACACGGGCCATGGTTCTGGTGTACCTGGTGGTGCCCCGGCCGCAGTACACACCGTACGACGCCCACTACTTCCCGTCGCTCGACATCTCGATGTGTCGTCTGTCGGAGCCGAAGAACTACCGGGATGCCGATGACCCCGCCGACCACACCGTGCTGTGTGCCGAGCTGGCGTGCTGGGCGGGTGACGAGATCTGGACCGCGGACGACCACGCACTCGGCGAACGGGTGGCCGACGATCTGGCCAGGGCGGGCCTGCCCGCTCCCGACACCGCCGAGGTGGCCGTCCGCCGCCTCCCCGCGGTGTATCCGGTCTACGAGCGCAGCACGGTGACCGCGCGCGCCACGGTCGACCGGTGGATGGGCGACCTGCCCGGTGTGGTGAGCTTCGGCCGCCAGGGGCTTGGCGTGCCGGACAACCTGCATCATGTGCTGGACATGGGCCAGGCGGCGGCAGCGGCGATCTCGAGCGGATCGATCGATCGGGCCAGATGGTCGGACGAGCTGACCCGCTTCGCCGACAACGTGGTCGTGGATTGATGTCGTCGTTGGCTGAGACCGGTACCCGGCTTCCGTCCCCCGGCGGGCGGGTTGGGAATTCCGATGACGATTTCTAAAGTCGGCCTAATGGAACGAGTCGTCGTCACCGGTGCAGCCGGATTCATCGGATCCCACCTGGTCGAGCTGCTGCTCAAGGGCGGGCACACGGTCGTCGGGATCGATGACTTCGACCCCTGGTACGACCCGGCGGTCAAGCGGGCGAACCTGTCGACCGCCGCCGGTCAGGACCGATTCACGCTGATCGAGGGGGACCTGGTCGGTGTCGGTTCCGGCGGCATCGATGCCGATCTCCTGGCCGACCTGTTCAGCGACGCCTCGGTGGTGTTCCACCTCGCCGGCCGTCCGGGGGTCCAGGACTCCTGGGGTCCCGGCTTCAACGACTACGTCGAGCGAAACATTCGGGCAACGCAGCGGCTGTACGAGGCGGCGCTGGCGGCCGACGTCGAACGGGTTGTCTATGCCTCCAGCTCCTCGGTGTACGGGGCCAGCTCGGCCGCCGGCGGATCCCGGGAGACCGCACCCCTCAGCCCCTACGGCGTATCCAAATTGGCCGGTGAACACCTGGCCGGTGTGTACCAGGCCCGGGGTCTCTGTGTGACGTCACTCCGGTACTTCACAGTGTACGGACCCCGGCAACGGCCGGACATGGCGATGCATCGCCTGTTCAAGGCCACCATGGACGACGGACCCACGTTCGTGCTGCGGGGGGACGGCACCCAGCAGCGGGAGTTCACCCACGTGACCGATGTGGCCGCCGCAACGGCGGCCGCCGGCTGGCAGCCGGGTGCGGCAAACGCCATCCTGGACATCGGCGGTGGTTCATCCGTCGCCCTGAACGAGGTCATCCGGACGGTGGAGGACATCGCCGGTGCGCCGGTCAGGCTGCGGAAGGTGCCGACGGTCGCCGGTGACCCGCCCGCAACCGTGGCCGATCACGACGGGGCCAGGCGGCTCCTGAACTGGGAACCGGCCACGGACCTGGTGAGCGGTCTGACCGCCCAGTGGGCGTGGCACCGTCAGCCGACGGTGGAACCGGCAGCCGTCTCGGACGGGCCGTCAAGCCCGGCCGACTGATCGCCGTTCGCCCGGCCCTCCTGGCTTTCCCCGCCAAGACCCGCTTCGCCGGGTCCGTCGCCAACCGCTCCGTCTTCGAGGTCTCCGGCACCGGGTTCACCACCCGGTCCGGCTACCGGTGCGCCCGACCGGGCGGCGGCATCACGGCGAACAGCCAGATAACAGAGCCCGAGGAGCAGCACCGTCCAGATCACGGTCAGCACCACATCGATCGGGTCCATCCGCTGATGATCCGGCAGCACCTCTCGCCACAGCTGGAACCACGGGTTGTTCGTCTCGGCGAAGTCGACGATCAGCGTGCGACGGTCGGTCGACGCCTCCCACGCCAGGTACAGCCAGGTCCCGGCGCCGAGCAGGCACCCGGTGAACACACCGGCCAGGAGGCGGCGGCTGGTGCCGACAAAGGCTGCAGTGGCGGCCACCGCGATGGGGAGGACCGGGACCACCTGGCGACCGGGCCACCACCAACCGTGCATGGTCAGGGCGATCCAGGTCGCCGTCGCCCAACCCGCGGCGAACATCCCGAGCAGTACGAACCTCCCCGGCCGGCGGGACCGGGCCAGGACGACCAGCGACGGGGCAAGGGCGAGGAACGCCGGGGTCCAGGCGATGAGCCCGAACTGCCGGTCGACGAGGAGCCCGACGAGCCGACGGCTTCGGCCGACGTAATCCGGCCGGAATCCAACGACAAGAAACTCCCCGTTGACGAAGTGGTCGCCTGCGGCGTAGACGGTCCAGCCGTTGTACCAGAGCCGGTGGAGGACCAGATAGCTCACCCCGGCGAGGCCGTAGATCAGCAGCGTGCCTCGGGGTAGGCGCTGGATTCTGTCCGCACCGGGGCTGGCGGCCCAGCTTCGCCACAGCCCGGCGATGGCCAGAACCGAGGCGACCGGGACGTACTTCACCGACAGCCAGGGCAGGGCAACGACGGCCAGCAGGACCACGGCCGTCACGGCATCGACGTCTTGGAACAGTCCGCGGACCCCGCCCGGTGACGCTCCCGCGGGAACGGCGGGCGCCGGCCGGTCCGACGTGATGGCCAGGGCCCCGATCAGCACGCAGAGGGCGGCGGGCATGGCCGGATAGACCTGGATTCCGTAGGCGCTGAACGGCGGCGCAACCGCAAACCCGCCGACCACCACCGTGGCCGGCAGGAGCGGTGCCTCAAGCCGGTTCACCGCAAGCCGCAGGGTCAGGGCGGCGACTGCGGCACCGATCACCGCAAGCGCCAGCTTGGCGCCCGCCCATCCGCCGATCCGCATCGGTATGGCCAACAGGAGCGGCAGAAGCGGATCGTGGGGGCTGACCCGGCGGCCCTCGTTGTTCAGATCGATGGTCTGGGTGTTGAGGCCGATCTCATGGAACGGAAGAAATCGTTCCTCGGCCAGCTCGTCGCTGATGTCCAGGCTGAAATCCTCGCCGATGCTGATGGCGGTGATCAGGTACTGCGGTTCATCCGCGCTGACCCGGGCGCCATAGGTGGCCCGGGCGTCGAGGCCGGCGGCGGCGGCCAGAAACGCCAGAACCGCAACCAGGGCCGTCGCCCCGGCCAGTCGTCGATCGGTTCCGCTCGCCATCGTGGATTGACCATAGCGGCTTCCTCGCGGGGGTCGTGTCGGCCGAACGTCGGTCCCGTGACGATTGTGGTAAAGGCGACCTAACGGCGTACAGTTCTCAGGCGTGAATGTTCTGGCTCGGGTACGGCGGCGGCTGCCCACCGCTGCGCTCTTGTGGGTCGGCGCGCTGCTCGGCCTCATTGCGCTGGTTGTGATGCTTCGCACCGTCGACGGTTCGGCCTTCGGCGAAGCGGTCAGTCAGGCCGCCGACCGTCCGGGCGGCGTCGTTCTGGCGGTCGGGGCGTTCGGCATTGCGTTCCTGCTGCGGGCGGTGGCGTGGCGTCGGGTGCTTCCCAATCTCAGTTTCGGCCAGTCGTTGGCCGGTATCCACGTTGCGCTGGGAGCCAACCACGTGCTGCCGTTCCGCATGGGCGAACCGCTGCGGGTCATCAGCGCCGTTCGGCGGGCCCCCGTCGGATTCGAAGCGGCCGCCGCGTCAACCGTCACCCTTCGGGCCCTCGATCTGGTTGCGGTGGTGGCCATCGGCCTGGCCGCCGCCCCCGCGGTGTACCTCGGGGTTGTCGGCTGGGGCATCGTCGCCGCAGGGGCGGTGTTCGGCTCCGTGGCCGTCGCCGGCTGGTGGTGGCTCCGATCGGTTGCCGCCCGGCTGGAGGACGTCCGGATGCCCGGCCTTGTGGCCGTCGGTGCGTCGGTGGTGGCCTGGCTGGCGGAAGCGGTGCTGGTGTGGCAGGTGGCCGGCTGGGCCGGGATCGACCTCACCGCAAGCGAGGCGCTGGTCGTCACCACGGTGTCCGTCGCCGCCCAGGTTGTTGCGATCGCCCCCGGCGGGCTCGGTACCTACGAAGCGGCCGGTGTCGCCGCCTATGTCGCCCTCGGCCACGATGCCGAGCTCGGTCTGGTCGCCGCTCTCGGTGCCCACGCGTTAAAGACGGTCTACTCGATCATCGTCGGAGGAGTTGCCGTGTTCCTGCCAACCCCGTCCCTCGTCGGCAGACTGCGGCTCAGCCCGGCAAACGGCAGCCCGGCTCGGGAGCCGATTCCCGCCGATGCGCCGGTGGTGCTTTTTATGCCCGCCTACAACGAGGAGGCCGCCGTCGGTCCCTGCATCCGTCGGGCACCGGAGACGGTGGCCGGTCGGCCGGTCCAGGTGCTGGTCATCGACGACGGCTCGGCGGACAACACCGTCTCCCGGGCGGCGGAGGCCGGCGCCGAGGTGATCGAACTGGGCCAGAACCAGGGTCTCGGCGCCGCGGTCCGATTCGGCCTCGCCGAAGGGGTTCGCCGCAACGCCGCCGCAGTGGTCTTCTGTGACGCGGACGGGGAGTACCCGCCGGAGGAACTCGAAACGATGGTGCAGCCCATCCTGGACGGCACGGCTGACTACGTCACCGGCAGCCGGTTCCTCGGCCACATCGAACACATGCGGCCCCACCGGCGGATCGGCAACCTGGTGCTGACCAGGCTGCTGTCCATCGTCGCCCGACAGCGGATCTCCGACGGCCAGACCGGCTATCGGGCGCTCTCCCCCGCCGCAGCCGACGCAGCGGAGATCATCCATGACTTCAACTACGCCCAGGTTCTGACCCTGGACCTGCTGGCGAAGGGGTACCGCCACGTCGAGGTCCCGATCAGCTACCACTTCCGGACAACCGGGGACAGCTTCATCAAGCTGGGCCCGTACCTCCGCAAGGTGGTCCCGGCGGTCTACCGGGAGATCAACACCGCATCCTGACCGGCGGTGGCCTGACCGGATCCCACGGACGGCATCGTGGCGGACCGCCGGCACAGTAGCGGCACTGCCCCGGTCGCGCGCCGCCCACACCTACCCGTCGGCACCGACCGCTCTGTTGGCCGATCGCACGGCCCGCAGCACCGATGTTGTGGTGATGGCGGCGACGAGCAGCACCAGTACCCATCCGGTGCCATCGCCGGTCCCGAGGAGCCGATCGTCGGCCAGCGCGGCGACGACGGCGATGACCACCAGCGCACCGACGGCCAGAAACCCGTCGTCGACAACAAGGCCCACAAGGGACCAGAAGACCGTCCGGACGGCGTCCACGATCCGGTTCATGAGCCGCCCACCGTCCCACCGGCTCCCCCGCTCCGGCCGTCACGACCTGCGGCGACCGGTGTCACCGATCCGACGGGTGCCACAAACTTGGTCCGCCCGACCAACACAATCACCTGGACGAACACCACCCAGAACACCAGCAGGTACAGCAGCGCCCAGGCGCCACCGGCCCAGTCGACTCCCAGGCCCTCGGCGACCCAGAACCCGCCGAACGTGACCAACATGATGGCCACGAGCATCTTCATGGCGTTCTGCGGGACCCGGGACAGCGGGCCCCGTGCGGCGAAGCCGGCAACCCCGACAACCACAAACGCCGCGGCAGCGCCGGTGACGGCAACCGGGTAGCTGGCATCACCGGAGGCACCGAGGGTCAACACCAGGAACGTGATCTCCAGACCTTCGAGCAGCATGGCCTTTGTTGCGATCGAAAAGCCGAGCCAGTCGAACGGCCCTCGCTGCCCGTCCGCCTCCAACTCGGTGACCGTCCGCCGGAAATCGGCGTCCTCGTCGTTGTGGGCCAGTACGCCGATCGACCGGAGAATCGCCTTGCGCATCCACCGCAGTCCGAACAGGACAAGCAGGGTGCCGATGATCAGCTCAAAGACCTCCTCGTCGATCCGGTCGACAAGCGTCACGCCGAAGATCAGGAGGAGCACACCGATAACGACCGAGGCCACGGCCACGCCGAGGAGCGGGGCTCGCCAGCCCCTGGTGAGACCGACCGCAACCACAACGGTCCAGGCCTCGACACACTCGACAACCGATGCCAGGAAGACCGGCAGCACGGCGACGAGGAAGTCGATCACCGGTCCACCCTATGAAGCTACACAGCCGAACGCCGAGCGCCCGGTCACAACAGGTTCACAGACGCCAATAGCCGGTGAGGAACACCCGGTCCGCCGGGACGCCGATTTCCCGACGCAGGTACCCCCGCACCGCGGTGACCTGCCGGGACTCCCCGGCCCCAAAGGCAACCGTTGTGTCCGGGTGCAGGTCCAGCGCCTTCACGTGGTCGACGAATCCGGCGCTCCTGCCGGGCGGATCGTCGCCGCGGTGAAGCCAGGTCAGGGTGACCCCCGGCCGGTCGGTGATTGTGATTTCGTGATCGGCGTCAACCGTCTCGGCGATGACCGTGACCGGCGTTTCCTGATCGAGCGTGTCGATCACCGCACCGACCGCGGCCAGACCGCTCTCGTCGGCCACAAAGACATGGTGGGCCGCAGGGTCCTCACCCTGACGGAAGAACCGACGGGGCCCCCACAGCGCAACGGTGTCGCCCGGCTGGGCCCCGGCCGCCCAGCCCCCGACGCCGTGATCGTGACCGTGCAGCACGGCCCACAACTCGATGGAGTTTGTCTCCGGGTCGTGGCGGCGGATGGTGTAGTAGGCGCCGAATGGCTGCTCGTCCTCCGCCATCTCCTGCCAGGCGGCCATGGTGAAGTCTTCGGTGATCGAGGTGTCGTCGGCCGACCGGGGGACAAACAGGAATGCGAAGTCGTCGGCACCGAGCGACACCCAATCCTCAAGCCCGCCCTGGAGGATGATGCGACGGAGGTTGGGGGACAGCTCGGACACCTCGGCCACCTGCGTGACCCTGGTCAGCAGGTTGCCGGTGGTGGCGAGCTCCTCCTCCAGGCTGGTGAGCGGCTCCGCGTCTCCGACCGTCTGTCGAGCGGTGGAGATCATGCCGAGTACCTCCCCTTGGACCTCCGGAGCGGTGGTCACCGGGTTGGTGAACGGCAGCCGGGTGGTGGTCGTCTCACCATCGACCACCACCCGGACGTCTAGGCCTTCAGAATCGACGTCGATCGCTTCGGCGTCTGTTGCATTCGGCACCGAACCGTGGTGCCTGGCGATAAAAAGAACCGTGTCGGCATGGTTGCCGTTGACATGCTCGATCGTGAGGTCCACCTGCTCCCGGACTTCCGGGCTGAGGGCGGTTGCGCTGGCTGATTCGGTCACGGCTGCTCCCCTGTTGCGGCTTCGAGCTTCCGGTTGTGCAACGGTTCGTTCCTCATGGTTGGGCCCCTCACGGTGTAATCGCCGCCAGCATGTCGGCGTAGAGCCTGATTCGTCCTGCCACCCCGGAGTAGCCGAGGCGATCCAACTCGACCACCCTGCTGTCGGCAACGGCCGGCAGTGACTGCCAGATCGGGTTGTCGGCCAATTCGTCCAGCGAGGCCCGCTCCCCCTCGACCAGATCACTCTGGAGCAGGACGAGGGTGGGGCCGGAGAGGAGATCAAGCTGTTCGAGCGACAGGAACGCCCGCCCGTTGCGATCGGTCGACGCGGCGTCCGGCCCGGGGACCAGTGTGCAGCCCATCGCAACAGCAACGGTTGGGAAATCCCAGACCGGCTCGATGAAGGCCGCAGGCGACGGGCCCGTGTAGATCGCAGCGATGGTGACGCTGCACGGTTCTTCGAAGTCGGCGACCGCCGCCACCGCCGCGGCCTCTGCGGCCGCCAGCTCCTCGACCAGCCTGTCCGCATCACCGGAGACGCCGAACTCCTCACCGAGGAAGGTCAGGATCTCCACCTGGGGGACGTCGTCCGGGACGATGACCACCCGCTCGGCGAGCGCCCGCACCAGATCCTCACCACCGGCCAGGTCGGCCCAGAGCGCAGCGGTCACGATGGTGTCGGCTTCGTATGTGGCCACCTCTTCCAGGCTCAATGCCAGAAGGTCAAGCACCTCGATGCCATCGGTGTCCAGGTCACCCATGCCGAGGAACCCCTCCTCCGGTACGTTCGCCCCGGAGGCGACCGGCTTCAGACCGAGGCTCAGCACATCGGCCAGCATCGCCTCCTGGCCGAGGACAACCAGCCTGCCGAGGTCGGGGGCCTCGGCGGTTTCATCGGCTGCAGTGTCATCTGCCGCAGTGTCGGTTTCGGTGTCATCGGCGTCGGCCGGTTCCTCCTCGGCCGCACCTTCCTCGGCCTCGGCCGGTGAGGAGCCGGAGGCTGACGAGTCACCCTCGGCCGGCTCGGTCGCGGTGCCGGACGCACTTGCCGTTCCGGCATCACCTGCGGCCGAGTCATCATCGGATCCGCACGCGGCCAGCAGGAACAGGGACACAAGCAGAGCCACGGCGATCCGTGGCACAAACCATCCGGTGGCCGAGCGGTCGGCAGGAGAGAACTCCGACATCACTCGGCCACCGGATTCTTCCCGGGAAGATCATGTTGCCCGTTGCTCGCGGCGGGTGACCGTCGCGCCCCGATCGGCACGACCATCGGGGTCCCACTGACCGGGTCCGGGGTGATCACACAGTCCATCTCGAAGACCTCTTTGACAAGCTCCTCGGTCACCACCTCGGACGGTTTGCCCGAGGCGACGATCTCACCCTCCCGCATCGCCACCAGGTGGTGGGCGTATCGGCAGGCCAGGTTCAGATCATGGAGGACCACCACGATGGTCCGCCCCTGGTCGCTGTTCAGTTGGTCGACCAGGTCGAGTACGTCGATCTGGTGGGAGATGTCCAGGAAGGTGGTTGGCTCGTCGAGGAGCAACAGCTCGGTCTGCTGGGCGATGGCCATGGCGATCCAGACCCGCTGCCGTTGGCCGCCGGAGAGCTGGTCGACCGGGCGGTCGGCCAGGTCGAGCGTCTGGGTTGCCTCCAGCGCGGCCCGAACCGCCGCTTCGTCGGAGTCCGACCACTGCTGGAACAAACGCTGGTGGGGCGTCCGGCCCCGCGACACCAGGTCGACGACCAGGATGCCCTCCGGGGAGATCGGACTCTGGGGCAGCAGACCGAGCCGCCTGGCGACCTCCTTCGTCGGCAGGCGATGGATGTCCTCACCGTCCAGCAGTACACCGCCGTTGCTCGGCCGGAGCAGCCTGGCCAGCGCCCGGAGCAGCGTTGATTTGCCGCAGGCGTTCGGACCGATGATGGCGGTGATCTCGCCGTCCGGCACGGAAAAGCTGAGATCCTCGACGACCACACGGCCGTCGTAGCCCAGCCGAACGCCGTCGGCCTGAAGCCGGTCCCGGGCGCCCTTCGGCAGAGTCTTCTGTTCCTCCGCCATCAGAGCGCTCCTGTCCGTCCCTGTCGGGAAAGAAGCCAGAGGAGGTACGGGGCGCCGATCACCGCGGTGGCGATACCGACCGGCAGTTCGGTCGGGGCCAGCGCCCGGCGGGCGGCCAGGTCGGCCACGATCGTCACCAGTGCACCGGTGAAGCCGGCCGGAATGAGAGCCGCACCGGGGGTGTCGACCAGGCGACGGGCGATCGGTCCGGCCACGAAGGCCACGAATCCGATTGGTCCTGCGGCGGCGACGGCCAGCGCCGCAAGGGCCACGCCGACCACAACAAGTGCGAGCTTCGCCCGCCCGACCGGCACACCGAGGCCGGCGGCCACGTCATCGCTCAGCTCCAACCGGTCGAGCCAACGCTGCATCAGAATCGCCAGCGGCGCCAGGACGAGCAGCGCCAGCGCAACGGTTCTGGCGTCGTCCCAGCTGCGGCCGTTCAACGAACCGGTCAGCCACACCGCCGCCCGCTGAACGTCGAAAATCTCTGCCCGGGTGATCAGATAGTCGACGATGGCGGTGGCCGCGAACCCGATGCCGATGCCGACCAGCACCAGCCGATACGCCTGGACACCCCGGCCCTTGATGGCCAGACCGAACACGAGGAGCGCCGTGACCACACCGCCGGCGACCGCACCGAACGCCACCTGGCTGGCCGTCCCACCGAGGACAACGATGACAAACACGGCACCGACCGCGGCCCCGGAGTTGAAACCGATGATGTCCGGTGAGGCCAGCGGGTTCCTGGCCAGCGACTGGAAGATGGCGCCCGAGATGCCGAACGCCAGCCCGACCAGCGCACCGGTGACCGCCCGGGGCAGGCGGAGAGTCATGACGATGAAGTCGGCGTCCTCGCTGCCCCGGCCGAACAGCGTTGCGATCACGTCGGAGAGCGGAATCGGGAAATCCCCGACGCTGATGGACCAGCAGCCGACGGCCACGGTTGCCGCACCCAGGGCGAGGCAGACCACAACGCTGCGGGGATCCAACCGCATCGACAGGTTGCTGGTGCGGACCACCCATCCCCGCAGTGACAGCGGTTCACCCGGCCGTTCGATTGGCGGCGGGCGGTCGAGGACCGTCATAGCTGGGCCATCCTCGATCGTCTCACCAGGACAACAAACGCAGGCCCACCGATGGCGGCCGTCATGATGCCGACCTGCAGTTCACCCGGCCGGGCAACGACCCGCCCGACGATGTCGCAGAACAGGAGCATGGTTGGACCGGCGAGGGCGGACGCCGGGATCAGCCAGCGCTGGTCCGGCCCGAACCACACGCGAACGGCGTGCGGCACCACGAGGCCGATGAAGGCCACCGGTCCTGCAGCGGCGACCGCCGCACCGGTGAGCAGGGTGACGGCCAGTCCCGTCAACGCTCTGGTGGAGGCGATGCCGGTCCCGAGAGCCCGTGCCATGTCCTCCCCGAGTGCCAGTGCGTTCAGCCGACGGGACACCGCAACGGCGATGAACAGCCCGACGATGATAAACGGCGCCATGCTGTTGGCGACCGCCTGATCCCTACCGGCCAGCGATCCAACCGCCCAGAACCGGAACTGGTCGAGGGTCGCCTGGTCGAGCAGGGTGACCGCCCGAGTCAGCGCGAACAGCAGCGCGTTCATCGCCGCGCCGGCCAGCGCGAGTCGAACCGGGGTTGCGCCACCCCGGCCGACGGAACCGAGTGCGTAGACCAGCACCGACGCCGCCGCTGCACCGACAAAGGCGAACCACACCAGCGAGAACAGGGAACCGAGTGCAAAGAACCAGATGGCCAGCACGACGGCAAAGGATGCGCCTGCGGTGACGCCGAGCAGGCCGGGGTCGGCGAGGGGGTTGCGGGTGAGGCCCTGCATCAGCGCGCCGGCCACCCCGAGTGCCGCCCCAACCAGGATCCCGACAACGGTCCGCGGCATCCGCAGCTCCCGGACGATCAGATGGTCCGTGACGGTGGGATCGTTGGCGAAGACGGCGTCGAGGACAACCGAGGTGGGGATCGGCTTGGCGCCGACGGCCAGCGATCCGAGGCAGACGAGACCGAGGGACACGATGAGCAGGACAACACCGGACATCCGACGGCCGGTGCCGAGGTTGGTGGTCTTCTCGGTCGAGGCGTCGTCCGTCTGGTTCGCCGAGGTCGGAGCTGGGGGAGCAGTTGTTGTCATCAGATCGTCAGCGCAGCGGTCGATCGCTCGATCCCGGCGAGCCCACCACCAGGCCACCCTAGTGCCTCATAAGCACACCTAACAACAGGAGACCGAACGACGTGCACAGAGTGTTAAGGCTGTGACGCGGCCACCGACAGCGTTCTCGTCGACCGCAGCGATTTTGGGGCAAATCGTACCCTCCTGACCGTGCCGCAAGGTGCGCCATGTGTCAGCATGGAGCTTCGGGATAACCGGTAACACCGGGTCCCCACACCTCCGCCGTCCGTCAACCGCCGAACACCACACCGCCGACAACCGCCGTCCACCGACCGCCGAACGCCTTACCGGCGTCCACCGGCGCTCCCTAACCACCGTCCCATAAACCGCCGAACACCACACGGCTGATAACCGCCGACAACCGCCGAGAATCATGCGCTGCGCAGTGCCGCCGAACGACGGGCTGCAGGCCGCCCCCCATGCACCAGACACAATCGACATCAGCATCGACCCACTTCCTCCGACACGACCCGACAGACCACGCAACGGCGATCTGCGACGAACTCGTCGGCCCGCCCCGACCCGAGCCGGACCAACCCTCGACCCACCGGACACTGCTTCCGCTGCTCCAGGCCGCCGAGCGCGGTACACGGGACGCCCTTGCGCCCGGACCGACGGTCAACCGCTCGCTCGGCCGCCTGGTGGAGTTGGTCACCACGGCAGGCCTCCGGCCCCAAACCCTACGCCCCACCCCGGAGCGACTGCCGGCGGTCGCCCGGGCGGTTGACCATCGGCTGGCGACGTCACCATCGCTGGCCGAGCGGGCCGCTGACCTCCGGCGAATCGCCGGGCTGGCCGAGACCGAACTGGAGCTGCATCATGCCCGCCTGCTGCTGGCCGGTGAGCAGGCGGAACCGACGGACCGATCGAGCGCGCCGGGAACGCCGAACGGCACCGATCGGCCGAACCTCGGGCCAACCGATCCACTTGCGGCGGCGCTTGGCGGGTTCCCGTACCTGGCGAACTATCGCCTGCTGACCGACGCCGAGCTGGCCGGCTTGGCAACGCTGACCGAAACCCGGCACTTGACGTTCTGCGGAGCAGGCGCGCTGCCGCTGACCGGCGTGCTGGCCAACGGTCGGACCGGCGCCCGGGTTCGCCTGATCGACATCGATCCACCAACGGTCGAGCTGGCGTGCAGGGTCGTACATCATCTGGAGCAACGGCGACAGGTCGCTCGGGGCCGGGTCCGGGTCGAGCTCGGCGATGCGGGCGCCATCGACCTCTCGGGAACCGATGCGGTCGTCATCGCCAGCCTCATCCCGACCGACACCGTGATGCGCCTGACCGAACGGCTCGGCATGCTGCCGGTCGGGCGGCGGCCGGTGCTGATCGTCCGCTCCGCCACCGGCCTCGTCCGCCACTTCGCCTACGACCGGATCGAGCCGTCGACCATCGAAGCCGTCGGGGGCTATCGCCACGCCGGGAGCGTGGTGCCCGACGGCTGGCAATCGCGGTCAGGTGGTCGGCCGCTTGCGGTCGCCGATCGTTCGGTTCTCAACACCAGCGAATATTTCTTGCCAACCGGCACGGCTTGCTGACGCCACCCGTATGATCTGCCGGGCCCTGCAGCCCACCGATCATCGACGTTAAGGATGGCCCAGCATGTCGCAGTCCGAGCTGATCACGCCGACCGCACCTCTCGAAGGTGAGGTCACCATCGACCTGCGCAACACCGCTCCCGGGTTGTCGGTCGAGCTCATCGGCCCCGGCGAAGGGACCGCTGCCAGGCTGTTCTGTCTGGAAACGATCCGCGAGGTGTTCGGCCTGGAGTATCGGGCGGACTGGCACGCCGACCTCGATGCGCTCGAGCAGCCGGAACATCTCTACTCGCCGTCGCAGGGTGGCGCGTTCCTGGTTGCCAGGCGAAACGGCGTCATCATCGGCACCGCGGGTCTCCGGCCGCTCACCAGCTCGGACAAGTTCACCTCGCGGTTCGCCGACCGATACCCCGCCCCCGAGGAGGTCGGTTCGGTGTGGCGGACATATCTGGAGCCGTCGGAGCGGTCGAAGGGCTTCGGGGCCGAACTCATGGTCGATCTGGAGAAGCGGGCGAGCGAGCTCGGCTATCGACGGCTCTACCTTCACACCTCGCGGCTCAGCCCCCGGTCCGTGTCGTTCTGGAAGCGACAGGGCTACGCCGAGTTCGTCAACGATCTGGACGCCGAAGCGACCGTCCACCTGGACAAAACAATCTCCTGACCCGACGGCCGCCGAGGAGGAACATCCGGGCAGAAAAACCGGGCCGCGGCGGTCCGGGAGGGGGAATCCGCGACGGAAGGTCATGCGGAGGCAAGCGCCGGGCAGCAGGTCCGACCGGGCGGTACGTCTGCGCGTCGAAACGCCGGTCGAAAACCACCAGCGGCCCGAGTCCGGTGGGTCGAGGTGCTATCGACCCACCGGATCTCGTCCGCTGGCCGCCAATGTCGAGTTGTGTCGGTCGACTTCCTTGGCGGAGGCATCACTACGGATGTGGATGTAAAGCTAGCCTAGCGTCAGTTGCTATTGCAACTTCACGGCTCGATTTTCTGAGCCTGCAGGACCGGATGTCGCAGCACAGCGCCGTTGTGGCCACGCCGACCGTCCGGCGCCGGTGTCAGCCGTCTGCGGCCTGCTCCGCAAGCCACTGGGACTTGATGGCCCGCCAGCTCTCGTCGTCGTGGTTGCGCCGCCAGTACGGGGAAATCGACGACCCGGAGATGTCGACCTCCCGGTCGTTCAGCAGGTGCTTCCGCACGTCGCGCACCTCACCCGCCTCGCCGTGGACGAAGATGTCGACCTGGCCATCGGGAAACTCGATCGCGGCAACGGCATCGGGGAGGAGGTTCTCCGGCTGCGGTGAATCCTTGCGATGCAGCCAGACCACGTCAACGTCGGCCGGGCTGTCGAGCGGCTGCTCGTACTCCGGCCCGTCGACCACCAGGATGGTGATGGCCCTGGCCCCGGCCGGAAGACGCTCGAGGGATGCGGCGATGGCGGGCAGCGCACTCTCGTCACCAACAAGCAGATGCCAGCCGGCCTCGGGGTTGGGGGCATACCCACCGCCCGGACCGCGGAACTGCAGCCGGTCTCCCGGCGTGGCCCGCTGGGCCCACCGACCGGCGTATCCCACGTCGCCGTGGGCCACAAAGTCGATGGTGAGGTGCTGCTGCTCGGCGTCCCACTCCCGCACGGTGTAGCGGCGAGGCTTCGGCCGGTGTTCGGCGTCCACCTCCTCGATGTCCTCCGGCGTGAACGGCACCTCGTAGGGTGCACCATCCGGTACAAAAAAGGCGTTCACGTACTCGTCGGTGAACCCGGTCGACTCGAAACCGTCGAGGTCCCCGTCACTCAGGACGACCCGGATCATGCCGGGCGACAACCGTTCAACCTCTTTGACTACTCCGTACACCGCTCGACCCTCCCGGGGTTTCGATCCGTCGATATGTAAAGCTATCTTACCTAGCTGCTATCAGGATCCCGAAAGAACAGAGGCGGTTGGACGATGCGACTCGACAGGCCACAGGCCCGGAGGCTCCTCCTGCTCCTGCTGCTGACCACCGGGCTACTGCTCGCCGGTTGTGGGGGTGACGGGGGCACCGAGGAGGGCACTGCTGCGGATTCCGCCGACGGGTCATCGACGGCGGCCGAGGAAAGTGGCGAGGCCGACGAGTCGGGTGCCGATGGGTCTGACGAGGCCGGGGACACCACCGCGGCCGACGACGAAGACCAGAACCGAGACCAAGACCAGAACCGAGACCAAGACCAGAACCGAGACCAAGACCAGGACCAGGAGGACGAGGGGGACGCGGGCACCAGGCTGGTCCGTGATGCTTTCGGAGAGGTCGAGGTCCCGATCAACCCGCAGCGGCTTGTTGTCATGGACCCGGGGACAATGCTGCCGACCCTGCTCGCCCTCGACATCCCGGTGGTCGCCGCCCCGCTCCCCGACGAGCGGTTCCCCACCAGACTGCTGTCGGACGAGGACCTGGCGGGTATCGCCAGCGTCGGCCTCCCCGAGGTCTCCTTCGAGCTGGTCGCCGCCGCGGACCCGGACATGATCATCGGGTTCGACCTCGGCCTAGAGGACAACTACGAGGTCCTCTCCGAGATCGCCCCGACGGTTGCGGTCGAGCTCGATCTCAATGACTGGCGGGTCACCGCGGAGCGCATCGCCGCAGCGGTCGGCCCCGAAGCCGAGGCGGCGATGGCCGACGCCCTGGCCGACTACGACCAGCGGGTCGCGACGCTTCGAGCGGACCTCGGTGACGCGATTGACAGCGAGGTCTCCATCGTTCGGGCCCTCGGACCAAACGTTCGGCTCCACACCCGGTTCCACTTCGCCGGTCAGGTGGTCGAGGACGTCGGGTTCCCCCGGCCGGAACTGCAGCGGACCGACGACCCGGCCCTCCGGCACGTCCAGATCTCGCTCGAGCAGCTCGAGGACATCGACGGGGACATCCTGTTTGTCTTCGGCGCAGGTCGGCTCGGCAGCCTCGGCGGCAACGAGGTGGACGAGACGGTGCAGGCGATCCTCGACCACCCCCTGTTCCCCGGCCTGCAGGTCGCCCAGAACGATGCGGTGGTGATCGTCGACCCGCTCGGCTGGCAGCAGGGAGGCCTCCCCGCAGCGCTGCTGGTCCTGGAGGACATCACCGCGGCGTTCCCCTAGCGGTTCCGGCCGGGTGCCCGTCGGGATTCCGGGCAGCACCGCTCCCGGCGGGGACCCGGGCGACCGATACCCCATGGTCCGCCGCCACGGCCTCGAACTAGCCTTCGATCATGCATCTGGAACCGCGCCTGTGGGCGTTCACCAAGGGCCTGCGGCTACGCATCGCCGGGGCCGTCGCCATCGGCCTGGCGGGGGTGGCGCTCGGCGTGGCCCGGTTGGTGCTCCTCGGGTGGCTGATCGGGCGGGTCTTCGCCGGCCGATCGGTCGACTCGCTGGTCGGTCCCATCGTCCTGATCGCCGTGGTGATGGTGGTCCGGGGCTGGTTCGAGCGGTGGCGGGCCATGGTGGCCCACGAGACGGCGGCGCTCGTTCAGATGCGGCTACGCCGCAGCCTCTATGACCATGTCGCCGCGCTCGGCCCCGGCACGGTGGCCAGGCGGCGGTCCGGCACCATCACCCTGTCCCTGGTGGACGGGGTCGAACAGCTGGAGACCTACTTCGGGCAGTACCTCCCGCAGCTGCTCATCTCGCTCTTGACCCCCATCCTGATCTTCGGAGTTGTGGCGTTCATCGACCTGCCGGTGGCCGCCGTCATGGTCGTCTTCGCCCTCATCGCCCTCCTGGCGCCGGCGCTGTGGCATCGGTTCGAAATGGACAAGGCGCTGAACCAGCAACGGGCCTACGCCGGCTTCGCCGCCGAGTTCCTCGATTCGGTCCAGGGTCTTGCCACCCTCAAGGCCTTCGGTCAGAGCAGGGCCCGGGCCAACGCGCTGGAGGTCAAGGCCAGGACGCTGTTCCGGGAGACGATGTGGGTGCTGGCAACCAACGTCCTCAGCCGCGGCATCACCGACAGCGCCATCGCCTGCGGTGCCGCGGTGGCGCTGGCCGTAGGGGCGTATCGGGTGGACAACGGTTCGATGGAGCTGTCCGCACTGGTAATCATCCTGCTCCTCGGCGTTGAGGTCTTCCGGCCGATGCGGGAGCTGCGGACCGTGCTCCACCAGGGCATGGTCGGCATGTCGGCGGCCCAGGGCATCCACCAGCTCATGGACGACCGGCCCACGGTGATCGACGCGGACGCCGACAATGCGCCGGCGGGTGAGATCCGGCCCACCATCAACTTCGAGGATGTCCGGTTCCGCTATCCGGACACCCAGCGTGACGTCCACCGGGGCCTCCGGTTCGAGGTCGACGCCGGGCAACGGGTGGGTATCGTCGGTGCGTCCGGCGGTGGCAAGTCGTCCATCGTTCGCCTGCTCCTCCGGTTCTACGACCCGGACCAGGGCGCGGTCAGGCTCGGCGGGCACGATCTTCGCCAGCTGCCGTTCGACCGGATCCGGTCCCTGATCTCGGTGGTCAACCAGGACACCTTCCTGTTCCACGGCACCATTGAGGACAACCTCCGCCTCGGCAGGCCGGACGCAACCGCCGAGGAACTCGAGGCCGCGGCCAGGGCGGCCAACATCCATGAGTTCGTCACCTCGCTGGATCACGGCTATCAGACCATCATCGGGGAGAAAGGCATCAAGCTGTCCGGCGGGCAACGCCAGCGGGTGGCCATCGCCCGGGCGGTCCTTCGGGACACGCCGATCCTGGTCCTCGACGAGGCGCTCTCCGCGGTCGACGCGGAGAACGAGGCGGTCATCGGTGAGGCGCTCGACCGTTTGATGGCCGGCAGGACCACGCTGGTCATCGCCCACCGGCTGTCCAGCGTGATCGACTGTGACACCATCCTGGTGCTGGACCAGGGCCGCATCGTCGAGCAGGGCCCGCACCAGGCGTTGATGGCCGCAGGCGGGGTGTACACCACGCTGATGGCAGAACAGGCGGCAGAGGCGTCGCTGGACGGTGCGGTACCGGATTTACCGGCCAACGATCCGGATCCGGTCCGTGACGCCGCGATGGCCGCCGGTCCCGCACCCACGTCAGGCGCTGACGACGGTCGGGCCAGGGGCGAGGCGGCGGGCCTCGACGCAACGGCCGCGGCCATCGCCGCGCCGACCGAA
>JBCCGJ010000064.1:0-20915 GCA_039029335.1 Actinomycetota bacterium
CCGGGCCACATTGCTATGGCCTGGGCGACGCCGATGATCACTGCATGCCGGGCGGTCAGCTGGCCGAGCTCCAGGCCACCCCGGTTCATGACGCCGCTGCGGGTCAGGAACAGGATGCCGATCCCGCCGACCAGCCACGCGGCGGCGATCGGGCCGATGCCGAAGAGCCGCTCCCGGACCAGGTCGACGAGCGCCAGGCCGATGATCGCCGTTGGAATGAAGGCGACGATGACCCCGAGCAGAACCTGACGGCCCTCCTCGCTACGGCCCAGCAGGCCGTCCAGCATTTGGCGGATCCGCTCCCGGTAGAGGACAAACACCGCGGCGATGGCGCCGGCCTGAATGCAGATGGCATAGGTGTCGAGCGCGGTTTCGGCCTCCTCGGTCTGGGCCAGTCCGAGAATCTCGTTCGTCACGAGCAGGTGGCCGGTTGAGCTGACCGGCAGATACTCGGTGAGCCCCTCGACAAGCCCGAGCACTATGGCGGCGAACACCGAGAGCTCGTCGATGTCGGCCGACGGGTCCGCCCCCGTGGTGGTGGCCAGCGCGCCGGCGGCGAAGATCAGCAGGGTTGCGGCGCCGAGCGCCGTTGCGGCCGCGGCGACGGCGGGTCGATGGACCGACCGAACCGCCGTTCCGTCGCGTGGTGGAGAGCAAAACATGTCGGCCAACCTTAGGCCCTCGGTACGGGCCCCCGGGCGTTTCTGCACCAAACCTCGAACAACTCCGTCGACGGTGTCCAAACTCCGGTGGAACGGTTTCGGCGGCCCGGGGTGACACGGCGGACCGACCGGCGGCATCGGTCAAGACCGAGATCCTCTCAATCGAACAATCGTTCGCTTTTGGGTTCGCTCGGGCGGTACGTTTTTGTCATGCATCCATCGGGTAAGGAACAGCCGGAGTCGAACACAGCGGAGGACTGGGAGCAGGTCAGACGATCGATCGCCATGCTGCCGCCGGGCTCGTGGGCGATGCGCCGGGAGCAGGCGCTGGGGATGCTCGAGGTGTTGATCGGTCTGCTGCGCCGTCGGGGCTGATCCGGCGGTCAGTCCTGCAGCGCCTCCGGCCGCAGGATGACCACCCGGCCCCGGCCGAGTTCCAGGACCCGTGCGTCCTGCAGCGCCCGCAGGACCCCGTTTGTTGTCGGCCTGGTCGTTCCGGCAAGTGCGGCCAGCGTGGCCTGGGTCAGAGGGATGGTCGGGCCGAACAGCTCGATCAACTCCACGAGGCGTCGTTTGACCCGATCGTCCGCCGGCCGGTGGCGGGCCTCCAGGACAAGATCGTTCAGCTCCCGGATTCGGGAGTCGAGCAGGTTGACCAGGAGACCGTCGAACACCCCCTGGGTTCTGCGGAGTTCGTCGAACTGGGCCCGACCGAGAGATCGGACCGTCGTGTTGGTGACCGCCCGGGCGGTGGCACCGCGAACGTTCACCCCGGTGCGCTCGCCGATCAGGGCCTGCTCGCCGACGATCGAGTCCGGGCCGAGGACCGCAACCGCGACGGTGTCGCCCTGTTCGGTGACCCGCTCGACGAGGATGTGGCCGGCGTCGATGACGTACATCGCGTCGCCGGCCTCGCCCTCCCAGAAGAGCACGTCGTTGACCTTGAGCGTCCGCTCGATCATCACCCGATCGAGCCGCTCACGGGCGTCGTCCGCCAGGAGCGACAGCAGATCTCCCCACATGCAGCAGCAACCTAGCTAAAAAAACAGATGATCCCGGCCATGACAAAGAAATCCGGGCCGAAGGTACCGTGATGGAGCGATGACGACCGACCCCGACACCGATCCTCAGTCCGCCCCCGCCGACACCCATCCGACCGACGGATCGAACGCGTTTACCATCGGGCCCCACGTGGATGAGGTGGCGGCCATGGTTCGCTCGGCCGGGAGGCTGTCGTTGGACTGGTACCGAAACCTGGATCTGATCGAGAACAAGAAGGAGGCGGCGGGAGCGGCCGGGTACGACCCGGTGACCGAGGCCGACCGGGCGGTCGAGCGGGCTCTTCGGGACGCCCTGGCCGAACGGTTCCCCGGTCACGCGATTCTCGGCGAGGAGTTCGGCGCCACGGGGGACGGGCCGTACCGGTGGATCATCGATCCCATCGACGGCACCCGGGCGTTCATCACCGGCCAACCGATGTGGGGGACGCTGCTCGGGCTCCAGATCGAGGGGCACCCGGTGGCCGGATGGATGTACCAGCCGGTTCTGGACGAGACCTATGTCGGGCACGGGATCAGCAGGTTGATCACCTCGAGCGCAACAACCCGGATCACGGTCAGCGGAACGGCGGCGGTCGCCGACGCAATCGTGCTGTCAACCGATCCGAGCATGTTCGAACCGGGTCCCGAGGCCGAGGCGTACGCCAGGGTGGCGGACCGGGCCAAGCTGGTCCGGTACTCCGGCGACTGCGTGAACTACGGGCTCCTGGCCCTCGGCCTTGTTGACCTGGTGGTCGAGAACCAGCTGAAGGACTACGACATCGTGCCGCTGATCCCGATCGTCGAGGGGGCGGGCGGCATCATCACCGACCTGGACGGCAATCTGCCGGTCGACGGCGGCTACGTGGTGGCCGCCGCAACCGAGGCGCTGCACGCCGAGACGATCTCGCTGCTGCGCGGCTGAGGGCTACTCCAGGCCGCGGAGACCGGACCACGTCAGGGCGGTGATGTCCCTGGCCAGCTGATCCTGGTTGTAGACCATGTCCGGTTCGGCCTTGGCAAAGCGCATCATGGACTCGGCAAGGCCGATGATGCCGTGGGCCAGGATCTCCCGCCGTTGACCGCTGATGGCCGGGACGTCGATCATCGAGGCGATCGCATGGGCCAGCGACTGCTCCACGGTCCTGGTGATCGCCGCCCACTCCGCATCCTGGCGGTTCGTGCCGCTGAACAGGAGGTCGAACCCGTCGGCGTCCTCCTCCACGAACTTGGCGTACGCCCGGATCCCGGCCTCCGCCCGATCCCGGGGCGCCGAGGCCGCGGACACGCTCTCAACGATCGCGGCCTCCAACCGAGCCCCGATGTCCTCCAGCACGGTTCGGTACAGGTCCCGCTTCGACTTGAAGTGCTGATACAGCACCGGTTTGGTCACACCGGCGCCGTTGGCGATGTCGGTCATGGTGGTGCTGTGGTAGCCGTTCTGGGCCAGCACGGCCCGTGCAACGGACAGCAACTGCCTGCGCCGCTCCGCTGCCGGAAGTCGGCTGCCTACCACGAGCCCTCCCGATCGGCCCGGTCCGCCGCCTTGATGGCGTAGTGGAAGACCATGGCCGGCGCCAGGATGGCCGATCCGAGCAGCAGCAATACGGTCATCAGGATGGACAGCAGGCTGGTGAACTCCGTGGCGAGCGCAATGGCGAAGAGCACCGTCGCCAGGAGGTAACAGGCGGCACCGATGCGAATGGACAACGAGGTGATGCGGGCGATTCTGGCCCGCTTCGCCAAGATCGGATCGCCCGTGTCTGTCACGGGACCCAGCCTAGGGGTTCGAATACCAAGCGCATCTCCTCGACCATCCGCTCGGTCGAGAGGTTCGCTCGTGCCACCTCCCGGTTGTGGTCGAGAGTCGGGTCCCGCGGCGGCCAGCCGCCCGCTGTGCCGGCCAGCGCCTGGGCCACCGCGTCGGGGTCGTCGATGCTGAGCCATCGGAATCCCATCCGCCGCAGCTCATCGGCCACCGGATAATCGCCGACCACAACCGGCCTGCGGTGCAGGGCCGCTTCGATCGGCGGGTTGCCGAAGCCCTCCCATGTCGAAGGGAACAGCACAAGGTCCGCCGCGGCGTAGAGGTCGGCGACGGTGACCCCGAGATCGCCCGGCCGCTGGCGGAACACCGGGCATCGGGCTCGGTCGAGGATCTCGGCCAACTGTGGTCCGTAGTTCTCCTCGGCCGGTCCCGGCAGCCAGTAGGAGGCACGCAGCCGCTCGCACAGGTCCACCGCCGCCGGAATGTTCTTCCTGGCGATGGCCCGGACCGGATGGGCGAACAGCAGTCCATCGTCGCCGATCCCGAGCAGCGCCCGGGTTCGGTCCCGGTCGCCGGGGATCGGGTCGCTGTCGAACCCGTTGTAGATCGTGGTCGCGTTGAGAGACCGTTCGGCGAACTGTTCCTCGGTCAGTCGATTGATGGTGATGTGGTGCCAGCTCGGATCGTCCGGCGGCAGTTCGGTGACGTGGGCGTACCGCTCGCGCTGCCACGGTGGGTCGTGGTGGTGCAGCACGGCGGGACGACCGGCGAGGACTTCGGCCACCGCTCGGCTTGCCGCAAGGTTCATCGGGATGGTCAGGAGGTTCTCCACCAGCACGACCTCCGCATCGGCCAGTGCGGCGGTCACGGCAGCGACCAGCTCCACATGAGGGACAGTCGGTCCGTCGATGGCCAGCGCGGGGATCAGCCGGTCGACCACCCCGTCACCGGCGACCGTCACCGTCCGCCAGCCCATGTCGTCGAGCGCACGCTGCCAGGCGGCGGCGACCACCGACACCCCGTCCTCCAGCCCCAATCGGAACGAGACGATGGCGCAGGTCGGTGCGGCCCGTGTCCCGCTGGTCTCCGGCATAGCGGTCGAATCTACCTCCGCCCGCCGTGGTCGGTAGCATCGTCGGTCCATGACCGGGACCAACCATCAGCAACTCGTCGACCGGGTGTCCGAGATGATGGACCGGGCCTGGCGGGACCCCGGGTTCTGCGTGCCGAACCAGGACACCTACCCCCATCAGTGGCTGTGGGACTCCTGTTTCCACGCCATGATCTGGGCCGAGCTGGGGTCCGATCGTGGGGTCACCGAGGTGCAGCATGCGCTGGCCAACCAGGCGGCGGACGGGTTTGTCCCCCACATGACCTACTGGAACGCCCCGGACCTGCATGCCGACTACTGGGGCAGGTCGGGCATCTCGACGATCACCCAGCCGCCCATGTACGGCCATGCCATCGTCGGACTGGCCCTGGCCGACCTCGCCGTTCCGCCGTCGTTGGTGGAGCAGGCGGTCAACGGCCTCCTCCACCTGGCCCGTCGGCCCCGGACGCCGGGCAACCTCATCCCGGTGTTCCACCCGTGGGAGACCGGCTGTGACGACAGCGCCCGCTGGGACGCCTGGCTCCCGGTCGACGCCGTGATGTCACCGGACGGTCCGGCCGCGGCGGCGCTGCCGGCGAACGGGGAACGTCGGCAGGCGGCCTGGCGGGCGGAGAAGACGCGGCTGGTTGGCACGCTGATCCGGTCCGACGAGGGCCATGCGGTCGGCAACGCGGCGTTTGCCGTCGGGTCGGTCGGGTTCAACGCGCTGGTGTCGTTCAACGCCCGGGAGCTGGCGGCCATCAACGGTCCGTGGGCGGACGCCCTGCACGACCTGGCCGACGAATTGGACGATGCGGTTGCGGCCCGGTGGGACGGGCGGACCTGGCGGGACGACGGTGGACCGCCCGATGGGCAGGCGACCTCCGGGGCGATCCGGACCCTGGACGGCTTGCTGCCGTTGCTTGTCGACCCGAGGGCGGCGGCGTTCGCCGACCTGGTCCACCCCGACGGCTTCGGTGCCCCGTTCGGTCCCCGAGGCGCGCACGCCGACGAGCCGAGCTATGACCCGGCGCGGTACTGGCGGGGACCGTCGTGGCCTCAGCTCAGCTACCTGCTGATGATCGCCGCGGAACGAGCAGGCGAGGACGTCATCACCGCCGAGGTGGCCGCGTCGCTGGTGGCCGGCGCCGAGACCTCCGGTCTTGCCGAGTTCTGGAATCCGGAAACGGGGGCCGGCGCCGGGGCGATCCCCCAGACGTGGGCCGGCCTGGCGGTGTGTGCGCTGCGCCGTCTGGCTTGATGTCGTCCGTCTTGATGTCGTCCGACTTGATGTCGTCCGGCGTGATGGTGCCGATCAGACGGCGGGGATCAGCCGCTCCAGGTTCACGAAGCAGTAGTACAGGCTGAGGGTGAACGGTGGCACCGCCATGGCGTACGCCGGGAACCGGCGCCACAGCCTGCCGACCACGGCGGCGAGCAGCGCCACGGCGGCGGTGACCGCCACCCATCGGGCCGTCGGCCCGAGATAGCGGGTCTGCCAGCCAAGGGATTCGGCCTCGGTCAGCTGCTCCGCCGCAGCGAGCCCGTCAGGCAACTCGATCTGGGGGACGGACGACGGGGACGCGCCGGACGGCGATACAGCAACCTGCGCGGCGTCGGCCGGTGAGGCCGCATCGACCGGTTCCTTCGTCGGGTCCACCGGCGCGGGCGGCCCGGTCTCAGTGGTCGGTTCGGGTACCGGGAACGACGACGGTGTCACCGCCGAGGCAACCGCCGCCGGTGGGGGCGCCGACGTCAGGACGGCCGTGACGATGATCCGCTGTCTGGCCGAGTACTTCGGATGGCAGGCGGTGAGGGTGATCCGATCGTCACCCTGATCCATGATGACCTCCACATCCTCGGGCCGGACGATCCGGTGGCCGACGGTGTCCCCGTTGTCATCGATCTGTCCTTCGACCGAATAGGTGTAGTTGCCGTCGACGGTCTCAACGGTGATCTCGTCACCGGGTTGCAGTTGGTCGATGTCCAGGAACGGCGCACCGTGGGTGGTGCGATGGCCGGCGATCGCCACGTTCCCCGACTGACCCGGGAGCGGTGTCGATCCGTAGTGCCCGGGACCCGACCGCAGAACGTCCCGGGAGGTCCCCTCGGCGATCGGCTTGGTGAGGTCGATGGCCGGGATGTGGAGGATCCCGATCGGATCGCCAGGCGCCGGCGCCGGTTCGGGGTACGGCCGACCACCGGTTTCTCCGGCTGATTCCTCCCCGGTCCGGGCGGACGGTCCGCCGTTGGGTTCGCGATCCGGGTCGGTTACCGCGTCTGCGGCCGGCGTCGCCCGGTCGGGGACCGACACGATCAGCGGGGCCGGTTCCCGCAGTTCCGGTACCGGCCCGACGGTGGCGGCATCCTCCAGGCGGGGATCGTCGTGGGCGATTACCCGGAGCGCCTCGAACCGGGCGGTCAGTTCGTGTTGAGCCCTCGCCTCCGAGAGCCCGGTCCCCCACAGCTGGAATGCGGCGAAGAGCAGCAGGAGCGCACCGGCCGCCATACATCCCCGGCCGATCGTGGCGAGCACCCGGACCGCAATCGGCGGGAGGTCCGCCGGTGGCTTCGACTGCGTCACGGCCCTGCTCCGGTGCGGCGATCGTCGGTCCGACGTGGCCCGTCGATGCGCCCCGTCCCGACGGTGAGGCGGAGCGGCAACACCTACCGGCTGGTCGGTCGACACGGGGCGGGCGTTACCGCGGTGGCCGGCACCGCGGCCCGGGCGGATCGCTGTACTGGTTGCGGGGTCGACGGCCGGTTCGGTCGGCACCCGAGGTGTCGCAGGAGCAGCTGGCATAGGAGCACTCCAATCGGTCGCTGGAGTCCGAATGTGAAGGCTTCCCAACCGCCGAATCGGGCCTCGGATCAGCCTCACAGAAGGCTTCACGCCGCTGTATTTGAAGGCTTGGCCCCCTGGCGTATCGTTGAGCGATGTGACCGATATGTCAGCGATGGTGGGTGGCTCGGTTGTGCGGATGGAGGGCGCCATAAGCCTCATCCAGCAGTATCCGGCCCTTGCCGGGGTCGATCTGGAGATCGAAACCGGGGAGATCGTGCTGCTCCGCGGTCCGAACGGGGCGGGCAAGAGCACGCTCCTGCGGCTCTGTGCCGGGTTGGCGTCGCTGGCCGGTGGCACCGCCGAGGTCCTCGGTCACGATCTGCGGGACCAGAACCATCGCCGTCAGCTTCGGCGGGAGACCGGCCTGCTGGCCCATCAGACCTTCCTCTATGACGATCTGACGGTGGAGGAGAACCTGAAGTTCTGGGCAACGGCCAACCGGGTGGACGAATCGACGATCGAGCCCGTGCTGGACCGCTTGGCGCTTGCCGGACGGCTTCGCAACGTGAAGATTTCCGGCCTTTCCGCAGGTCAGCGCCGTCGGGCCTCGCTTGCGGTGATGGTGTCTCGCCGCCCGAAGCTGTGGTTGCTTGACGAACCACACGCCGGCCTCGACCAGGCCGGTCGGGATTTTGTTGACGACTTGATCAAGCACGCGGTCGGTTTTGGTGCAACGGTGATACTTGCCTCCCACGACGTTGAGCGGGCCATCGATCTGGCCACTCGGACGGTGACGGTTGCCGGCGGTCAGATTCAGGACCACGGCCGGGCGGCGAATGAATCAGGAGACAACCAAGGTGCTACATGACGCCATGCTGATGGCCGGCAAAGACCTGAGGATCGAGCGGGGTTCGCGCGTCGTGCTCGGCCAGATCCTGCCGTTCGGTGCCCTGGTGCTGATCCTGTTCGGGGTGGCGGTCTCCCCGGATCTGACCGTGCTCGGCACCGATCGCCGGACGGTCCTCACCCAGGTGGCGCCCGGCCTGTTCTGGATGGCGGTGCTGTTCGCCTCGCTGCAGGCGTTGAGTCGATCGTTCGCCCTTGAGTCGGCGGACGGGAACCTGGACGGACTGAAGATGGCGGGCCTTGATCCCGCAGGGATCTTTTTGGGGAAGGCCGGCACGGTCACCGTGCAGCTGCTGGTGCTGGAGGTGTTGCTCGGCCTCGGGGCGTTTCTGCTCTACGGCGCGCCGGTCGGCAACATTCTGTTGTTGGTGGTAACCGTCGTCCTGGCCACCACCGCCATCACCTCGGCCGGTACCCTGTATGCGGCGTTGGCCTCCGGGTTAAGGGTCCGAGACACCTTGGTCCCGCTTCTCGTTTTGCCGGCGCTGGCCCCGGTATTGTTGGCTGCAACACTTGCGACCGAGGCAGCGATCTTCGGCTCGTCCGGCACCGGCTGGTCCTGGGCCATGCTGCTCGGAGTTTTCGCTCTCCTTTATGTGGGAATCGGAATGCTCTCGTTCGGTCCGATCATGGAGGAATCGTGAACGACTCAACCGGCTCAAGGGTGACCCGGATTCTCGGCGTCGGCGCACTGGTGTCGTTGGCCGTCTCCCTCGCCTTCGGACTGATCTTCTCCGGCCCGGAGGTCACCCAGGCCGACTCGGTCCGCCTGATGTACATCCACCTGCCGTCCGTGGCGGTCGCCTACTCCGGCTTTGCCATCACGCTGGTCGGCAGCATCATCTACCTGAGGAACGGCTCGAGGTTCTGGGACCTGATGGCCGGATCAGCGGCGGAGATCGGTGTGCTGTTCACCGCATTCCTCCTCATCAGCGGTTCGCTGTGGGGCAAACCCACGTGGGGCGTCTACTGGCAGTGGGATCCCCGGCTGACCAGCACAACGGTCATGTTTGTCATGTACCTGGGGTACCTGGCGCTTCGCCGTCTGGACCTGCCACCGGAGACCCGCTCCCGGCGGGCTGCCGTGCTCGGCATCGTCAGCTTTCTGAACGTGATCATCGTCCACTACTCGGTCCAGTGGTGGCGGGGTCTGCATCAGGGTCAGACCATCGGCCTGGACACCCAGATGGACGGCCTGATCCTCTTCTCGCTGTTCCTCGGACTTGTGTCGTTCATGATCATCGGGGCGTGGCTCCTCATCCACCGGTTCCGGTTGGCGTGGTTGGAGCACCAGCTGTCGGCCATCGGCCTTGAGCAGGCCCTGACGGAGCGGCGGAACGAGGGCGGCCTCGGCGGTCTGGCGGGGGGTAACGTCTGATGCATTGGGAATTCGTGATCGCCGGGTACGTCATCGTCTTCACCGGCCTCGGCGCGTACGCCGCCTATCTCATCAACCGGGGGAAGCAACTCACCAAGCGGGTACCGGAGAGTCGCAGGCGGTTCCTTGACTGACCAGCAACAGCTCGACCTCACCCCGATCGACCACCCGCAGGCCCCGAAACGGTCTTGGCGGAACTGGTTGGTGATGGGCATCTTCGCCGTTGCGGCCGGGTTCATCCTGTTCCAGGCGCTCGCCGAGGCGCGGGTGTTCTTCCTGAACGTCGACGAGGCGGTGGCCCAGCGGGTCGAGTTGGCCGATGAAACGTTCCGCATGCAGGGCACCGTCATCACCGAGGCCCGGCAGGGCCCGGACGGGGAGTTGCTGTTCACAATCAGCTACGGCGGGGTGAATGCGGACGTCCGTCACGTCGGGGACGAACCGTCCGACCTGTTCCGATTGGACGAGCAGGTGGTGGTCGAGGGGCGCTGGGTCGGTCAGATTTTCGAATCGAGCCAGATTCTGGTGAAACACTCCGAGGAGTACGTCGAGGGGAACCCGGACCGGGTCGAGTACGACCTCGACGAGACGCTCCCCGACGATGGCTAACGCGGTGGTGGGCGTGTCCGTGGGCGTTGGTGGCAAGAGTCACCGGATTCGGCCGCAGGCCGGAGTTGCAGGCAACCCGGAGGGTGGTCGTGAGGCGCCCCACACCGAAGTCGCCGTGCGGCCATGAACGCGATCCTGGGTTTCGGATTCATCGCGCTCGGGCTCACCGCATCGGTCCTTGGCGCCGCGGGCGGCGTCTACGCCCTGGTGACCGACCGCATCTACCTGATGAAAACCGTCCGCCAGTGGGCGCTGCTGGTCATGGTCGGCGGGCTCGGGGCGTTTGTCATCATGGAAATCGCCCTGTTCCAGCGGGATTACGAGATCGCCTACGTCTCAAGGGTCGGCAGCGACGAGACGCCTGCGCTGTTCAACTTCGCTGCGCTGTGGTCCTCCCTCGAGGGCTCGATCATCCTGTGGGCGTTCATCCTCGGCTGCTACCTGACCGCCATGGTGTGGAAATTCCGAAACCGCAACGACGACAAACTGCTCGGCTGGGCCGTGGTGATCATGCTGATGGTCTGTGCGTTTTTCTTTGCGCTGATGGTCGGACCGTCGAACCCGTTTGTCACCGTTGAAGTCGAGCCAGGCTTCAACGGCCCCGGCCCGAACGCCCTGCTGCAGAACCACATCCTCATGGCCTTCCACCCACCCCTGCTGTACATGGGGTACGTCGGGTTCACCGTGCCGTTCGCCTTTGCGATCGCCGCGCTGATCACCGGGCGTGTCGGTGAGGGCTGGCTGATCGAGACCCGGCGCTGGACCGTGGCCGCCTGGGGATTCCTGACGACCGGGATCGTCCTGGGCGCCTGGTGGAGCTACGAGGTGCTCGGGTGGGGCGGCTACTGGGCCTGGGACCCGGTGGAAAACGCATCCCTGTTGCCGTGGCTGACCGGCACCGCCTACCTCCACTCGGTCATGGTCCAGGAACGGCGGGGGATGCTGCGGGTCTGGAACCTGTCCCTGCTCTGTGCCACGTTCTGCCTGACGATCCTTGGCACGTTCCTGACCCGGTCCGGGGTTGTCGAATCGGTCCATGCGTTCAGCGACGGGCCCGTCGGTCCCTGGCTGCTGACGTTCTTTGCCATCACCGCCGGGCTCAGCGTCGGGCTGATCGGCTGGCGTGGGGATCGGCTTCGGTCCCCGGGGGCGATCGATGCGCCGCTGTCCCGGGAGGCGTCGTTCCTGGCCAACAACCTGCTGTTCGGGGCTCTGGCGTTTGTGATCCTACTGGGCACCGTCTTTCCGCTGATCGCCGAGGCGTGGGACGGTACCCGGCTGACGATCGGTCGTCCGTACTTCGACTCGATGGGCCGTCCGATCGGCCTCGCCCTGCTGTTCCTGATGGCAACCGCCCCGGTCCTGCCGTGGCGGAAGGCCTCGGCCGAGGTGCTGTCAACCCGCCTCTTCTGGCCTGCCATCGCCGCCGTGGCGTCCATGGCCGTTGCGCTGTTGCTCGGCGGCCGTGGGGTTTATGCGGTGGTCACGTTCGGCCTTGGCGGCTTCGCCGCGGGCGCAGCGGTGCGTCAGGTCGTCCTGGCCACCCGACGCCAGGGCATCCGCGGGTTCCTCGGTCGGACCAACGGCGGCATGATCGTTCACATCGGGGTCGTCCTGCTGGCGGTCGGTCTGGCCGCGAGCGAGAGCTACAAGAGCGACCGGACCGTACAGCTGTCGGTTGGTGAAACCGCAGTGATCGAGGGCCGGGAGTTCACCTACCTCGAACCCGGTGCGGACTTCAACGACCGGCGGCTCCGGGTGTTCGCCCTCATCGAGATCGACGGCGAGGACGTGTACGCCCCCGCGGCCACAACGTTCCGGCAACTGGGGGAGCGGCCGGTGCCGACACCGTCCGTTCGGTCCGGGTTTGCCGAGGACGTCTATCTGGTGCTGGACGCCATTCCCGACCCGGACGATGATTCGATCCGACTCCGGGTGATCATCCGGCCGATGGTGGCCTGGATGTGGGTCGGCGGTGGGCTGATGGCCCTCGGTTCGGTTCTGGCCCTGTTCCCCGGGAAGCGGCGTCGGGGTACCGAACCGGTCTCCGCCCCGGTCCCGGACGAGAAACCGAGCGGTCAGGACATCACAAACGAGGATTCCTCGGCCCCGCCGGTACACGATGAGGAGCCGGTGCCCGATGAGGCGGTCACTGGTGAGGAGGCGGACGAACGACCGGTCCCCGATGAGGAGCCGGTCCCCGACGAGCCGCCCGAAACGGTGCCGGTGTGATAGCGAGAAAGGTTGCCACCGGTGTCGGCGTCGTGCTTGTCGCCCTGATCACCCTGCTGGCGTTCGCCGGCGGTGAGGAGGAGCAGGATGGTGTCTCCGCACTGCTCCGTCAGCGGACGCCGGAAGTGGCGGGCGTCGCGCTCGACGGCACGCCGTACAACATCGACGATCACCGGGGTGACTGGGTCCTCGTCAACTTCTTCGCCACCTGGTGCCCCGGCTGTGTGAACGAACATCCCGACCTGGTCGAGCTGGAGCGCTGGGGGGCCGAGCGAGGTGACCTCTCGCTCGTTTCGGTGGTCTTCAACGACCCCGTTGACCGGGTCGAGGAGTTCTTCGCCGCCCAGGGGGGCGGCTGGCCGGTCCTGAACAGCCCGGAGGTCCCGGTGGAGTTCGGCGTGGCCCAGATCCCGGAGACCTTCCTGGTCTCTCCCGCCGGCCAGGTTGTGTTCCACGTGGAGGGCGAGGTTCGGGCGGAACGGGTCATCGAGTTGATCGAGCAGTCCAGCTGATGGCCGGTCGCCTCAACACCCGGACCGGGTTGGTCGCCTGGGTGGCCATCGCCGTTGCCGTGGTCTCCCTCCTGGTGGTGGCCGGCGTTGATGACGGTGGCCTGGAAACCGATGCCGAGCGGGTCCAGCGACTGGCCGGTTCCTACGCCTGCCCGACCTGTCAGGGCCAGAGTGTCGCGGACTCGAACGCCGCCGTGGCGGCCAACATCCGCCAGCTGCTGTCCCAGCGGGTTGCCGACGGGGCGACCGACCGGGAGATCCGAGACGAGCTGGTGGCCGCCTACAACGCCGAGATCCTGCTCAATCCGCCGGCCGAAGGGATCGCCACGCTGGTGTGGGTGCTCCCGGTGGTGCTGGTGGTGGTCGGGGCGGCCGGTGTCGCCGCCGCGGTGACCCGGAACAAGCACGGGGTTCGTGACCCGTCGACCGAAGATCGGGACCTGCTGGCCCGGGCTCTGGCCGAACGCACCACCGGCAACGGGACGGCCGAGAGCGGTGAGGAGCCGAACCGATGACCGACATCGACGATCCGGCCACCTCGAGCGGCCGGTCCGACGGTCGCGGCACGTCGAGCGGCTCCTCCGGCGGTCGCGCTCCGTCGGGCGGCCGAGGGGACTCAGGCGGTCGCGCTCCGTCGGGCGGGCGGGATGACCGGTACGATCCGGATCGGATCGCAGCGCTTGAGGACGAACTGCAGATGCAGCTCGCTTCGCTGAACGACCTGGACGCCGAGCTCGCCGCCGGAGACCTCGACCAGTCGGACTACAACACCCTCCGGGACGACTACACCGTCCGGGTTGCGGACACGATGCGCCGGATCGATCAGCAGACCGAGCTGGTGGCCGATCGGCCGACCCGCCGTATCAACCCGTTGGCCGCCGTTGCGCTCGTCGTGTTCGCCGTTGGCGCCGGCTGGTTGCTGGCCAGGTCGGTCGGCGAGCGGGGGATCGGGGACACCGCAACCGGCTCCATCGACTCCACCCGCCAGCTGGTGTTCCAGTGCCAGGAACTGGCCGCCGAGGGACAGATCGTCGAATCCATGCAGTGCCTGGACGGCGTCCTGGCCCAGGACCCGGACAACGGCGAAGCCCTGACGTACCGGGGGTGGTACCTGGTACTCACCGCCGGCTCCACCGCGGACCTCGGTCAGGCCGACGAGCTGCTGGTGGCCGGCATGACGTATCTGGACCAGGCGATAGCCGTCGATCCTGGCTTCCCCGACGCCCGGGCGTTCCGGGCCGTTATCTTCGACCGCCTCGGCCAGTCCGACCTGGCGTGCGCCGAGGTCGCCACGCTGCTGTCGCTCGACCCGCCGCCGTTCTTCGTGAACCAGACTGCGGGAATCGCCGAGCGCAACAACTGCGCCTGACCTGTCGCGTCGACCCGATACCGCTCAGGCGCAGGGTCAGGCCGACGGTTCCAGCTGCTCGTTGGTGATGCCGCCGTAGCGGGCGTCGACCCACCGCCCGTTCTCGAACCGGAGCACCCAGATCGAACCAAGCTCGCAGCCCCGGCCCGTCACCCGGACCCCCTTGGCGCCAAGCATCTCGATCAGGCCGGGGATGATGTCCCCGTGGGAGCAGGCAACCACCGCTCCATTGCCGTCGATCTCCAGGGCCGTGAGGGCATCGTCGATCCGCGAGCCCTCCCACAGGTCCTGGGACTCCTCGACCTCCATCCCCGCCGCCGCGGCAAGAGGGGAGACGGTCTGCACACAGCGAGTGGCCGGACTGGACATGATCCGCACCGCGGGACGTCCCTCGAACACCGAAACCAGCTCCCGGGCCCTGGCGTGTCCGTCCTCGGACAGCTGGCGGAAGATGTCCCGCCCGTCGAAGGAACGCTGCCCGGCGTGGGCGTGTCGGACCAGGTAGATAATCATCGGACCTCCACCGTACCGGCCTCGACGATCCGACCGGCGACCAGGCACCACCCGGTCGCCCCGACCGGCGAGAACGCCGCCGGATAACCCTCGGAAGGCCGCCGGAGAACCGGGACGGCCGCTGGATGACCGTCAAATGGCCGTCCAGCCGCCGTCGACGAACAGCACCTGGCCGGTGACGTAGGTCGATGCATCCGACGCCAGGAACACCAGCGCCCCGTCCAGTTCGCCCTCGACACCCGGCCGGCCCATCGGGGTGTTGTCCACGATGTACGACATCCCGCCGTCCGTGCCGAACATGTCGCTGTTCATCTCGGTTTCAAACCAACCGGGCGCAATGGCGTTCACCCGGACGCCCTTCCTGGCCCACTGGGACGCCAGTTCTCTGGTCAGGTTGTGCAAACCGCCCTTTGCCGCGGCGTACCCCGGCACCTTCAGCCGCCCGCCGCCGCCGTTGCCCAGGACCGAACCGACGTTTATGACGGACCCGCCCGACCCGTTGTTCAACATCCAGCGGGCCGCGGTTCTGGCCAGTTCGTACGGAGCGATGAGGTTGATCTCCAGCTCCGAGCGGAAGTCGTCAACGTCATCGTCTACCGCGGCGAGCACCCGGGAGATCCCGGCGTTGTTGACCACCACGTCGATCCGGCCGAACCGTTCGAGCGCGGTGTTGACCAGCCTCTCCGCTGCGTCCGCCGCGGTCACGTCGCAGGCCACCGGAACCAGGCGGTCGCTGTGGTCTGCAAGCTCGGCCAGCCTCTCGGCCCGTCTGGCGGCGATCACCACGTCCGCCCCGGCGGCGGCGAGGGTCTTGGCGAAGCGACTACCGAGGCCCGAGCTTGCCCCGGTCAGAATGACCGCCTTGCCGTCAAGCCGGAACGAGGAGAGGGGTTCACTGGTCATGGGGAGCAATCGTGCCAGTATTTGATCGTGAATCGCGAACTGACCCCGGAATCCGCCGGGCCGCCGTCGGCCAACTATGCGCTGGCCACCCTGTCTGAAGGGCCGGGGCGGTTGCTCCACACCAGCGGGATCGGACCGGTCAGGCCGGACGGCACGGTGCCGGACGACCTGGCGGAGCAGGCGGAGGCGGTCTGGGCCACGCTGCAGATCCTGCTGGCCGAAGCGTCACTGACCCCGGCCGACGTGGTGTCGGTCGCCACCTACGTGGTGGTCGGCAACGACCTCGGCCCGGTGATGGCGGCCCGGGATCGGGCGCTTGGCGGTCACCGCTGCGCATCGACGCTTGTCCCCGTGCCGGCCCTGGCAACGCCGTCGTGGAAAATGGAAGTGGCCATCGTCGCCGCCGGCTGAGGCGGCTGATTCCGGTTCGGCCGGTCCGATGGAAGCCGGTACCCCTCGGTAAGGTGAAACGCCGTGAACGCCGTGAGCACCGGAGGCGCAGTGAGCGCCGTCTCTCGCTTTGTCCCGGCCAGGTTCCTCGGACCGCCGGTCGCCGTCATCCTGGCGCTTGTCGCCGTTTTGGGTTCCGGTGGAGCGGCGTCAGCGACGTGGTCGATCATCGCCGTCGACCAGGAGACCGGCCGGGTTGGTGCGGCGATGGCGTCCTGTGTTCCATCCGGGCTCCTCGGCGAGCCGGACAGCCCACTGGTCCCCGTTGTCCTCATGCCGGGCGTCGGCGTCGCGGTCACCCAGGGCAGCATCAATCCGGATTCACCGGCCGGCCTCCGTCAACTCCTGAACGACGGTTTCACCCCAAGCGATGCAATCGATGAGCTGCTGGACATCGATGACGTCCCGACCGCCCGGCAGTACGGGGTTGTCCTGCTGGCACCGTCGTCCTCCGGCGAACAGGCCGAGACGGAAACCGGGGCCGACGTCGAGGCGATCGCCGGCGGGGTCCACACCGAAACCGTTGCGGTCCAGGGGCTGCTGCTGGCCGAGCGCGAGATCCTCGACGCGTCCCTTGCGGCCTACGAGGATGCCCGGGCCGCCAGTCGAACCCTCGAGCAGGCGCTGCTGGCCGGTCTGGCCGCCGGTTCGGCGCTGGGAGGCGATCGCCGCTGCGACGGCGACCAGACCGCCCTGTTCGCCCACCTGGCGGTGGCCGGCGTCGAGGACGACCCGCTCGACCCGTCGGTGCTGCTCACGGTGACCGTCGACGAGGGCGACGGGCAGAATCCCGTTCCGCTTCTCGTCGATGCGTTCGAACGGGGAGAGACCGGATGGGTCGACGCCGGGTTGTTCACCCCGACCGGCATTCCCCGGGTTCTGGTCGGCGCGGTCGGCATGGTGCTGGCCATCGCCGCCTACTGGACGATCAGAAAGGGTCTTGGGTCACCTGCCGCCAGGCGTTGACCGGACTTCGGGCCATTGCCGTCGACCGAGACGGCGGGCATCCGGAACGGATCCTCCACCACCCGTCTCGACGTCTGCCGAGCCGTCCGGCGCCGGCCGGAAGGAACGGTGGTCAAAGGGCACTGCCGGTTGGGAATCGGTCGGGCGGTGTGGTCGCTACCCTGATGCCTCGATGGAGAACAACAATTCGAGCGGCACCGGTCACCGCAACGGGTCGGCCGACGGACCCACAGCGGTCAAATACGGGATGATCGGCACCGGCATGATGGGTGTCGAGCACATCTACAACGTCAACGCCATCGACGATGCGGCGGTGGTTGCCATCAGCGACCCGGACGAAGGCTCTCGACAGGCCGGTCTCGAGGCTGCGACGGCCGGTGCAAACGGCACCGAGGTTCGATCATCCGCAGACCATCGGGACCTGCTCGACGCCGACGTTGACGCCGTGGTGATATCCAGTCCGAACTTCACCCACCGAGCGGTGCTTGAGGATGTACTGACCACCGGTGCCCACGTCCTTATCGAGAAGCCGATGTGCACCACCGTCGCCGACTGCCTGGCCGTGATCGATCTGGTCGAGGAAACCAAGGGTCGATTCCCGGACCGCATCGTGCAGGTCGGGCTGGAGTACCGGTACATGCCTCCCGTGGCCAAGCTGATCGACGAGGTGGCCGGCGGTACGGTGGGCCGGGTCAGGATGGTGGCCATTCGGGAACACCGCTTCCCGTTCCTGGTGAAGGTTGGGGACTGGAACCGGTTCTCCGCCAACACGGGCGGGACCCTTGTCGAGAAATGCTGCCACTTCTTCGACCTGATGAACCTGATCATCGGTGACCGGCCGACCAGGGTCATGGCGTCGGGGGCCCAGGACGTCAACCACCTCGACGAGGTCTACGACGGGCGGTCGTCCGATGTTCTGGACAACGCCTACGTGATCGTGGACTACCCGAACGGTGAGCGGGCGATGCTGGATCTCTGCATGTTCGCGGAGGCCACCCGCTATCAGGAGGAGATCTCGGTCGTCGGCGAGCGGGGGAAGGCCGAAGCGCTGCTCCCCGAGGGCATCTTCCGCCTCGGCCACCGCGGTGAGCATTTTGTCGGTGATGTCGTCGACCAACCGGTGGACGACAGCCACATCGCCTATGACGGACTGCACCACGGCTCCAGCTTCGTCGAGCATCAGGAGTTCCTGGCCGCCATCCGCGGCAAAAGGCCCGTGCCGGTCACCGTTGAGGACGGACTGTGGTCGGTGGCGATGGGCGTCGCCGCCCACCGATCGATAGACCAACAACGACCGGTCACCATGGCCGAGATCCTTGAAGAGGCGGAGGCCCTCCGATGACAGTGGAAGTCAGTTGGTTCAGCGCACTGTGCGATGACGACTATGAGTTTCTCGGTAAGCCGGATCCGCAGCTCCTCAGTTCGTGGGAGCACTGCCGCAACATCGTGCTTGTCGCAGACCGGCACGACTATGACAACGTGCTCCTGCCGTCCGGTTACGCCCTCGGCATAGACAACGCAACCTTCGCCGCGGCGATTGCGCCGTTGGCCCAGCACATTCGGCTGCTGCTGGCGGTGCGCTGCGGCGAGCTGATCGTGCCCCAGCTGGCCCGTCAGCTGGCCACCATCGACCAGATCCTGGAAGGCAGGCTGACCGTCAACATCATCTCGTCCGACATGCCGGGCGAGCAGCTGGACTCGGCCCCCCGCTACCGGCGTTCAACCGAGATCATGTACGCCCTCCGAGAGCTGTTGGACGGCCGCTCGGTCGACTTCCAGGGTGATTTTGTCAACCTGACGATCGACCCGCCGCGTATCCGCACCGTCTCGGGCGCCAGCCCGCTGTTCTACTTCGGGGGCCTGTCGCCGGCCGCCCGGGAGTGCGCCGCCGCCGGGGCCGATGTGTTCCTCATGTGGCCGGACACCACCGAGAAGGTGCTTGAGGTCAAGGCCGACATGGACGCCAGAGCGGCGGCGAAGGGTCGCAAGCTCCGGTACGGCTGGCGGTCCCACGTGATCGTCCGGGACACCGAGGATGAGGCCAGGGCCGCCGCGGACCGTCTCCTGTCGAAGCTGGACGATGAGGTCGGCACCGAGATTCGCCAGCGGTCACTGGACTCCGCATCCGCAGGGGTGGCCAGGCAGGCCGAGTTGCGGGAGTCGGCCGGGGACGACGGGTACGTCGAACGCCACCTGTGGACCGGTGTGGGCCGGGCCCGCTCCGGGGCCGGCGCCGCGATCGTCGGCAACCCCGATCAGGTGCTGGCCAAGATCAAGGAGCTGGAGGCCGCCGGTATCGAGGCGTTCATCCTGTCCGGCTATCCCCACATCGCCGAGTGCGACCTGTTCGCCCGGTACGTGCTGCCGGGGCTGGACCACGGTCGGCTGGAGTTCAAACCCGATCGGGTCGTCGTCGACTGACCGAAGCGGCCCGCACAGGCCTCGGCTTCGGCCCAAGCCCGCTACCCGGCGCCCGGCGCCCGGGGCCCGGCGAAATTTGGGCTCGCCGGTCACAAACTTTGTGGGCTGAGTGCCCAAGTTTCGGAGCGGCGGTCAGGCGACGACGGTGACGGGGGTGCCGAGCGGGACGGTTGTTGCAACCAGGGTGATCAGGTCGTTCGGAATGCGCACGCAGCCGCTGCTGCGTTCCGTGCCGATCTGGTCCGGCCGGTTCGTGCCGTGGATGGCCAACGCCGGTAGTGCGCCGTTGAAGGTGTCCAGCACCTCGGAGAATCCGGACAGGGCCACGATGTAGGGTCCGAAGTCGCCGCCCGGATCGGCCTGGCCGATGACGTCACGCACGTAGAACGTACCGACCGGTGTCGGGGTCTCCGGCTTTCCGGTGACCGCCTTCGTCTCAACGATGACCTGATCACCGTCCCACACCGTGACCGAGTTGTCGGTCAGGTTGATCTCCGCCCGGTGATCGACACGTCGCAGCTCCACCTCGGTACGGGGGAGCCACCCCTCCTGACCGTTCGGTTTCACCGGCAGTGAGACCTTCACGAAGTCCGGGGACGAGGTCTGATCGACCACCAGGAACACCCGCTCACCGCCGAACTGGGTCGGGTTCGGGAACCACATGCCGCTGCCCGGCCCGCCGGGGTCCGCACTTGGTTCAACGCCCTCGCCACGGACGATGGCAACAAAGGACTCGACCGGTGGCAGGGGCGAGGGCTCCTCGGTCGCAGCTTCGACGTCGGCCGGTTTTGCCTCGGTGGAACCGGTCTCCTCCCCCTGACCGTCCTCGGCGGTGTCCGTTTCGGGATCTCCGCCGTCGTATGCGTCAGATGCGCGCTGGAATGACCGGGCGGACCCGTCCCGGAACGCCAACTCATCCGGAGCTCCGTCGGTGTCAGACCGGTCGGTGTCGGTTGCGGCTTCGTTTGCCGGTCCGCCCTCCTCCGGCAGTACGAAGTGGACAATGCTTCCCACCAGAAGCAGTCCCCAGGCGGCAAGGAGCACACGTCTCGATCGGCTCATCTGCTGCCTGTCGGCAGCCGACCGCCCGTCGTGAGCCGAACGGCCTATCGAACGCCGAATCGCCCAGCCGTTCGGCGGCCAGGATCGTCAGCCGAACAGGAACGGCTCCAACGTCTCCTGGGCCCGGATCCGCCACTTGTGCCAGTTCCCGCCGCCGTAGTACGCCAGGCTGCCGGGCTCGGCGTTGCCCTCCCCGTTGTAGTAGGAGATGCAATCCCGCAGCGGGGCGGTCGCCACATCGGCTTTGCGGCA
>JBCCGJ010000065.1:0-20368 GCA_039029335.1 Actinomycetota bacterium
ACCTCCGAGGGCATCGTCCCCGGCCTGCTCCACGATCACTGCTCGGCCGTCCATCAGGTGGCCGCCGCCTCACCCTTCCTTCGGTCGTTGGGCGATGCGGGGCCGACGTGGCTCTCCGCCGAAGTCGACTGTGTTCACCCGCTCGACGGGGGCGGCGCCGGCGTGCTCCATCGGTCGATCGACCGCACTGCGGCGGGGTTGGGGACGGACGGCGACCGTTGGCGTCGGCTCTTCGGGCTGCTCACCTCCGATTTCGACGGGCTCTTCGCCGATGCCACCCAGCCGATCATCCGGGTGCCCCGTCATCCGATCCTGCTCGGTCGGTTCGGCGCGGCGTCGGTCCTCCCGGCCACGGCGCTGGCGAAGGCATGGCGGGAGCCGGAGACCAAGGCGCTGTTCGCCGGGGTGGCGGCCCACGCCTACCATCCGCTGAACCGTCCGATGACCAGCGCGATCGGCCTGATGCTGATCGCCGCAGGTCATGTCAACGGCTGGGTGGTGGCAAAGGGTGGGTCGCGGGCCATCACCGATGCGCTGGCCGCCGACCTGGAGCGTCACGGTGGCAAGATCGTCACCGGCACCGTGGTCCGATCGGCGGCCGAGCTCGATGCGCACGACATCCTCCTGCTCGACGTGTCACCGTCGGCCGCGGCCGACATCCTCGGGGACCGGCTGCCCGGACGGATCGCCAAGGCTTATCGGCGGTTCCGCCACGGTCCCGGGGCGTTCAAGGTGGACTTTGCCGTCGAGGGCGGCGTGCCGTGGACCGCTCGGGCGGCCAGGGCGGCGGGCACGGTCCACCTCGGCGGGGATCTGGCCGAGGTGGTTGCCGGGGAACGGGCGGTTCACCGTGGGCGATTGCCGGAGCGGCCCTTTGTCCTTGTCAGCCAGCAGTACCTTGCGGATCCGGGCCGTTCCGTCGGTTCGATCCACCCGGTCTGGACCTATGCGCACGTTCCCCACGGCTACAGCGGAGACGCGACCGACCGGATCGTCGATCAGATCGAGCGGTTTGCGCCGGGGTTCCGGGAGCGCATCGTCGGTCAAGCCGTCCGGTCCACAACGGAGCTGTCGGTGTACAACGCCAACTACGTCGGTGGTGACATCATCGGTGGGGCCTCGACCCCGACCCAGGTGCTGTTCCGACCCCGGCCGGCGGTTGATCCGTACTTCACCGGTGTGCCGGGCGCCTATCTGTGCTCCGCATCGACCCCACCGGGGGCGGGTGCTCACGGACTCTGCGGTGTCCAGGCCGCAAACCGGGCTCTGGCCTCGGTTTGACCGGCCCGCGGGAACCCGGTCCGGAGCGGCTGCAAGATGCCGTCGGCGGGGCGGTCACCGATCTTGAGGCGGTGATTGCCGGCATCGGTGAAGATCCCGGGACCGTACACCGAGCGGTCCGCCTGAACCTCGACCTCCAGCTGCTGTGGCTCCGGACCATGCAGCGGGAGCTCGCCGACGGGCCGCCCTCGCGCCGGGTCTGGTCGCTCGGTCAGGCCGCGGTGCCGGTGCTCCACTCGTTGCTCAACGCCGTGATCCAGCAGGCCCCGGCGCTTCCGAGGGAACCGGTGGACCGCTGCAGACGTTCGCTCGGTGGGTTGGCGGATGCGCTGGTTGACCAGGCGGAGGGCCGGACGGCGCCGTGACCCGGCGGTCAGTCCCTGGTGAGGCGGAACAGTGGGATCCGGCGGGATACCGCGGCCTGGTAGTCGGCGAAGCGGGGGAGCTGGGTGATCATCAGATCGAACACCCTGGCTCGCTCGTCGCCGGCGGTCTCCGCCGCCGTGGCCCGAAACCGCTCGCCGAGCAGTTCGACGGTCACCGCCGGATTGGCGCAGAGGTTGAACGCCCACGCCGGTGTCGTTTCGCTCCCGCCCGCTGACGCCATGATGATCCAGCCGTCGCCGTCGGTTGCGTAGGAGAGCGGGCTCGTCAGCTCCCGACCGGATCGACGTCCGATCATCGTGACCAACATCGTCGGGTTGCCGTGAAAGAGGCTTCCCGCCGGCATGACCCCGTCGTTGTCCCGAAACTCGGCGATCACCGACCGGTTGAACTCGAGCACTTCGTCGCTGGTCATCCCCATCATGGCGGAGCGTCCTCCCCGAACCTCTGCGGCCGTCCCGTCGAGTCTTGCCCCGTGCCACAGCCGTGTCGAACCGGGCACGGCGGTCCCTCGGTCTGCCGGCGGTTCTGACCCGTGATTCGGGTGCCGTGTACGATGCCTCGAAGCATGAGATCGGAGCAGACAACGCCGGACGGCGACACCCGCGGCACGGCCCCCGCGCCCGGAGGCGCCGTTGAACAGATGAACGAGCTCGGGTTCTACACGCTGGCCGGGGCACCGAGAACGCCGAAGGAGCTGATCGCCGAGGTCGCCGCCGCCGAGGCGCTTGGCATCGGAGCGTGTTTCATCAGTGAGCGATTCAACATCAAGGAGGCGGCAACGTTGTCCGGTGCGGTCGGCGCCGTCTCCGAGCGGATCGGGATCGCAACCGCGGCGACCAACCACAACACCCGCCATCCGATGGTCACCGCCGCCTACGCCATGACCATGCACCAGTTGACCGGCGGGCGTTTCTCGCTCGGCCTCGGCCGGGGGATCGCCCGAGCCTCGCGGGCGTTCGGCCTCCCTCCGATCACCACGGCCCAGATGGAGGACTTTGTCTCGCTGATGCGTCGGGTCTGGAACGGGGAGGTGGTGCTCGGTCACGATGGCCCGGCCGGGTCATACCCGGCGCTCGGGATGCGGGGGATCGAGCCGGTTCACATACCGACCACGCTTGTCGCCTTCGGGCCGAACTCCCTTGCGTTGGCCGGCCGGAGCTTCGACGCCGTCGTTCTCCACACGTTCTTCACCGACGAGACGACCGAACGAGCCGTCCGAACGGTCAAGGACGCAGCGGCGCAGGCCGGTCGGAATCCGGACGAGGTCCGGGTCTGGTCCTGCCTGGCCACGATCGGCGACCATATTCCGGAACCGGTCAGACTGAAGAAGACCGTCGGCCGGATGGCCACCTACCTGCAGGCATACGGCGACCTGATGGTGTCGACAAACGGTTGGGACCCTGCGGTGCTCGAGCGGTTCCGGGCCGACGAGTTCGTGTCGGGGCTCACCCGGGGCGCTCTCGACCAGTTGGCCACCACCGAGGAGTTGGAACACGTCGCCACACTGATCCCCGAGGCGTGGCTCGCTCCGGCGGCCACCGGTACCGCGGCGGACTGCGTCTCCGCCGTTCGCGGTCAGTTCGACCTGGGCTGCGACGGCGTGATTCTCCACGGCGCCGGCCCGACCGATCTGGAACCGATCGTCACCGAGTACCGGCGGACCCGGATCGCAGGACCGTTCCGGGATCTGCCGGCGAATCCCGCCGGGCGCAGAGGGTGAGCCGATGATGCTCACCGGTTCGGAATCGGTTGGCCGGACATCGGGCGACCGATCGACGCTCGTATACTCTGCGAGGAGTTGCCGGCCGGGGCGCACATGCTCGGTCGGTCGCGATTACAGGCCCGCACCGCCGCCCACGGCACCGCGTGACCACCTTCCCTGACCAACGCCTTTTGACCGCTCAGCCTTGACCACACCGCCCGATACCGCACCGAGACCTCGTTGACCATCGTTCTCACCGTCCTGGCCATCCTCGCGATGCTGGCGTTGAACGCCCTCTACGTTGCTGCGGAGTTCGCCACCGTCGGAGCCAGGAGATCCCGGGTCCAGGCCCTGGCCGAGGAGGGCAACAGCGGTGCGGCCGGCCTGCTGAGCATCGTCAGCAACCCGGTGAGTCTGGACAACTACGTCGCCACCTGTCAGGTCGGCATCACGCTCTCGAGCCTCGTCGCCGGCGCATTCGGCCAGGCCAGAATCACCCCCCTGTTCGAGTCGGCCTTCGGATCGAACGCCCGGGCCGTGGCGGTCCTGGTGACGCTGCTCCTGATCACCTCGCTGCAGGTCATCCTCGGTGAGTTGCTGCCGAAGACCGCCGCCCTTCGGTATCCGGAGCGGTTGGCCATCGCCACCCTCCGGCCGATGCAGGTGAGCCAACTACTGTTTCGACCGCTCGTTGTGGTGTTCAACGGGTCGGCCTTCTCCATCATGCGGGCGCTGGGCCTCGGCACCGAACACAGCCACGCCCACGTCCACTCCCCGGAGGAGCTGGCGGCCCTGTTCGACGCCAGCGCGGAAGGCGGCCTGATCGACGTCGCCGAGCGGGACATGGTGGCCGGGGTCCTCAACGTCGAGCAGCGGTTGGTTCGGGAGATCATGACGCCCCGTCGACGACTGGTCGGGATCAATGCGACCGATCAGGTCGGTTCGGCGCTCGACCAGCTTGTGGTGACCCCCCACACCCGGTTCCCGGTCTGGGGAGAGTCCGCCGACGACGTGACCGGCATGGTGCACCTCCGTGGCCTCTACCTCGGTGCACAGTCGGATCCGACCGCAACCGTCGCTTCGATCGCCCGGCCGCTGCTCGAGGTGGCCGAGACCCTCCCCGTGCCGGCGCTGTGGGGCCGACTGAACGACAGCGAGCAGCACTGCGCGCTCGTGATCAACGAGTACGGCGGTGTCTCGGGTCTTGTCACCCTCGAGGACGCCATCGAAGAGATCTTCGGTGAGGTCCGGGACGAGTTCGACGTCGATCCCGATCCCATCGTGGTCATCGATGGCAGGGTCTCGGTCTCCGGCGAGGTCCTCATCGAGGATCTGAATCAGCGGTTCGACCTGTCGCTGCCAACCGATGACGTCGACACGATCGGCGGCCTGATCTGGCACAGCCTCTCCCGGCCACCGATGGTCGGCGAGCAGGTACCCCTCGGCCAGGAGGAGCTGATCGTCTCGGTCGACGCGATTGACGGCAACGCCGTTGAGCGGGTCAGTTTCGTCGAACCGGGGAGCGACGTATGACCGAGTACGTCCTGCCCATCGTCGCCATCATCTTCCTGGTGGTGCTGAACGGTGTGTTCGTCGCCGCCGAGTTCGCCCTGGTCGGCTCCCGGCTCAGCCGGCTTGAGAAACTCGCCGAACAGGGGAGCGGTGGTGCCCGATGGCTGGTCGACGTGTTCAACCGCAACACCGGCAAGGACAGCTACGTCGCGGTCGCCCAGCTCGGCATCACCCTCGCCTCCATCGGCCTCGGTATGTACGGTGAGCCTGCGGTGGCCCACTGGCTCTACGACCCACTCGAAGACATCGGGGTGCCGGAATCGGCGTCACACACCGTCGGGTTCATCATTGCCCTCGGCGCCATCACCTACCTGCACGTGGTGCTCGGCGAGATGATCCCGAAGGCGATGGCGCTCCAGTCACCGGAGCTGGTCAGCGTCCGGCTGAACCCGATCATGCGGTTCTTCAGCACGTTGTACCGACCGATGGTCAGCGTGCTAAACGGCATCGCGTTCGCGCTGATGCGGCTGCTGCGGATCCCCGAACCGGACAAACGACTGTCCCTCCACACCAGTGCGGAGCTGACCATCGTCGCCGACGAGTCCGCCCATAGCGGGCAGTTGGGTGATCTCCAGCGCGATCTGATCCACAACATCGTGGAGCTGGACGAGCGCCCGGCGGAGGAGATCATGATCTCTCGTGGCAACATCATCGCCATCGACCGCTCGGCGTCCCCGGCTGAGATCTCCGCCGTGATCGCCGGATCCCAGCGCAGCCGGTATCCGGTGGTGGAGGGTGACCTCGACCATGTGGTCGGCATGCTCCACATCAAGGACTTCATCCGGGCCTCCCGGCTCGACACCTTCACCTCGCTGGCCGACATCGCCCGTCCGCTGCCGGTCGTGGCCGCCACAACACCGGCGGACGAGCTGCTCAGCCGATTCAAACAGGGCGACACCCACGCGGCGCTGGTCGTCGACGAGTTCGGGGCGACCATCGGGTTTGTGTCGCTGGATGACGTGATCGCCGAGATCATGGAGGACGAGCTGGCCGACCTCATCGCGGTCAACCCGGACGGGTCGATGACGGTGGCCGGCGAAACACCCCTCAGCGACCTTCGGGAACACCTGGACGACCCGGTCTTTGATCACGAGGACATCGTGACGATCGCCGGGCTGGTCCTCGCCCACACCGGTGCGGTGCCCGGTCCGGGTGAGACGGTGAGCCACGGGGCTTACCAGCTGACCGTTGAACAGGTCGACGGCCGAAAGATCACCCAGGTCGGTATCAGCCGCAACGGCGAGGATCTGACGACCGACTCGGACCACTCCGAAGCCGACCACTGATCCCGGCTGCGGACACCGCGGCGCCCCCGCAGGCCGGAATCTGTTTACACGGCCGTAACCGCCCCGGTACATGGGTTTGTCAAGCTTGACGAAGCGGGCACAAGCAACGGAACGAGGACCCCATGACCGGCCACCGCATCGCCGTCGGCGCCGCCGCCACCCCATCCGTCACCGAATCCGTCAGCCGAACTGTTGGTGCATCCGTCACGGAGTCCGTCGCCCTTGCCCGATCGGTCGCCCTGACCCGATCCGAGACGATGGCTCGATGGACCCGTCCGGCCCCGGTCGACCGAGTCCGCCCGCCGGATCGCCTGGATGTCGCGGTTCGGCGGACCGGCCGATACATCCCGCTTGGTCGGGTCGTCTCGGCCCCGGTGCGCCGCGGTTGGCTGGACGTTCGAACCGTCGGCAGGGACAACGTCCCGGTCGAGGGGCCGGTCGTGTTGGCGGCCAACCACCTGGCCTTCATCGACTCGCCGCTTGTCATGTTCGGCCTCGATCGGCCGGTCGTGTTCCTTGGTAAGTCGGAGTACCTGAACAATCCGGTCTCCCGGCGCCTGTTTCCCGCCGTCGGCATGCTGCCGCTCGACCGGAGCGGACGGAACAGTCGGATCACCCTCGATCGGGTGGCGGCGATCCTGGACCGCGGCGGAGCGGTCGGCCTGCACCCGGAAGGGACCCGATCCCGGGACGGGAGGCTCCATGCCGGCCACACCGGGGTGGCTCAGATCGCGCTGCGGGCCGGGGCGCCCATCGTGCCGGTTGCGCTGGTCGGCACGGCCGGGGCACAACCGGTCGGCAGGCTCGTTCCCCGTTTCCGCAGCCGCATCGAGATCCGCTACGGCGCCCCGATCGGCATCGGCCCGTGGGCTGACAATCGTCGGTCGGCCCGATCTCGGCGGGAGCTCACGGACGAGGTCATGACGGCAATCGCCGCGCTCTCCGGCCAGGAACGGGCGGACAGCGACTCGGACGCGGCTTCGCCCCACGCCGAAGCCGAAGCAGCAGGTGTTACGTGCGGGTGACCCGGACCGGCAGCGATCGGTAGCCGTTCACAAACGAGGAGAACGTCCGCTCTGGCTCGTCCTGGATCTCGACACGTTTGAACCGGGGCAGGAGTTCCTCCCACAGGATCCGCAGCTGGAGCTCCGCAAGGCGGCTTCCCATGCAGTAATGGACGCCGTACCCGAACGCCAGGTGGCGGTCGGCATTGGGTCGTTCGATGTCGATCGCGTCGGCGTTGTCGAAGATGTCCTCGTCCCGGTTGGCCGAGACGTACCACATGAGGATCTGATCATCCTTGCGGATCTGCTTGCCGCCGATCTCGGTGTCGTGGTTGGCGGTCCGGCGCATGTATGCGAGCGGTGTCTGCCAACGAATGATCTCGGGCACCATGTTGGGAATGAGGGACGGGTCGGCGATGAGCTTGTTGTACTGGTCGCCGAACTTGTTCATCGCGTAGATGCTTCCGGACATGGTGTTCCGGGTGGTGTCGTTACCGCCGATGATCAGCAACAGCAGGTTGCCCAGGTGGGCCGCCGTCGGCATGTCCTTGGTGGCTTCGCCGTGGACCAGCATGCTGACCAGGTCATAGCCAGGGTTGACCCGCCGCTCCTCCCAGAGCCGCTCGAAGTAGTGGATGCAGTTGCGCATCTCGTCCCGCTTCTCCTCGATGGTCTCCACAACACCGCCCGGCTGGGGGATGGCAAAGACAACGTCGGACCAGCGGGTCAGGTTGCGACGGTCTTCGAACGGAAAGTCGAAGAGCGTGGCCAACATCATGGTGGTCAGCTCGATGGAGACGGTGTCGACCCAGTCGAAGGTTTCCCCTTCGGGGAGGGAGTCGAGGACTTGAATGGTCCGCTCCCTGATGAGCGGCTCGACGTTACGCAGGTTTTTGGGTGCCGCCACGGAGCGAACGGTGTTGCGCTGCTCGGTCTGGCGGGGCGGGTCCATGGCGATGAACGACATGAGCTGGGCGCTGTTCTCATCCTGTTGGCCCACCGGTGCGCTGAGCGTGATGCCTCTGGCCGAGGAGAAGGTCTTCCAGTCACCGTCGACCGCCCGCACGTCCTCGTACCTGGTCAGCGACCAGTAGCGTCCGGCGGTCTCCAGCTCGTTGAAGTGAACCGGGTCCTCCTTGCGGAGACGGGCGAAGTGATCCTGCCAGCGATGCTCGCGGAACAGGTGGGCGTTGAGCGGGTTGATGTCCTCGATGGCCAACTGGTCGGCCGCCGGGACATTTGCCCCCTTCTCCGCCATTTCATCCTCGGGGCCACGGTTTCGGAAAACGCCTGAGGAGGCTCTGTCGGCGTTCGTCTGCTCAACTGTGGTGTCGGTCATCGTCTGCTCCGTTGTGGGAATTCCGAAAAGGTTACCGTTGAGTAGCTACAGAGTCGCAATCGGCTGAAATCCGCCCGCCTAAAGCGCCGGGGCGGGATCGATCGACACCGCACCGGTATCCGGATCTGACACCGGATCACGGCCGGCGGGTGGTCACGAAACCCGTCCGGGGATGCCTCACCGCCGCCCGGCCACCGCGGGGCCTATCGCATGGTCGGCTACGGCTCGGTACGCTCGCCGAACGCCAACGCCTGCTCGGCGCGGTACTCCTCCATGGAGCCGAACCCCGGTTTGTCGGCGTACTCCGCCTCGATGGCCGCCAGTACCTCCTCGGGGGTCTTGGTCGGGTCCCAACCGCTGATCTGCGGTTGGGAGACGTGCCACGGGGTGTCGCAGAAGATCTCGATGCCGTTGCCTTCCGGATCTTTGAAGTACACCGAGACGGCGTTGCCGTGGGTGACGGGAAATCCGTCCCCGGTCCGGTCGTCAGCGTTGATCCACGCCACCATGGCCTGGACATCGGCGATCGAGTCCACCCGGAACGCGTTGTGATCCAGACTGCTTGCCGATTCCTCCGACCGTCCGCTCAACAGGCCGATCTGATGGTGGTCGCTGGAGGAACCGCTCAGGAACGCAATCTCACGTTCCGGCCCTGCGGTGCCCCTGTCCGCGAGTTTGAACCCCAGGGCGTCGCAGTAGAAATCGATCATGGCATCCAGGTCCCGGACCCGAATGACACAGTGTGACCAGCTGACGTTCATGACGACTCCTCCTCATCGCACGGTCCGGTCCCCGACGTGGTCTGCGTCCCTCGGCAAGGTCGGATCGACGGCTCTGGGAAAAACCCTAGCCCTCGGCCGGAGCGCGGAACAGCGGAGGAGCCGATCAGCCGGTCAGCCGTCCGTGATCGGCGCCCCGCTTCGGCCGCGGCCACCGGTTATCAGTCGAGCGCCGCGTTGTCCGGTCAGATACTGCCAGTTCCAGCTGCCCATGGTGCGGAGTCGGGACCGGAAGCCGATCAGCGACCAGACGTGGACGACACCCCACAGGAGCCAGGCGGCCCGCCCGCTGAAACGAAGTCGGGGCCCGAGGTCGGCGACCGCCTTTGATCGGCCGATCGTGGCCATGGACCCCTTGTCCCGGTAGCGGAAGGACGGCCGGTCCGCCCCGTCCAGGTCGGCTCGGATGCAGGCCGCCACATGTTTGCCGCCCTGTTCGGCGGCGGGGGCGACGCCGGGGACCGACACGCCGGCATCGTCGGTGACCGCGGCGACATCGCCGATGACAAACACCTCCGGGTGGTCGGCCAGGCTGAGCTCGGAGGTGACGACCGCCCGGCCGGATCGGTCGGTCTCCGCCGCGACCGCCGCCCCGAGCGGTGATGCCGCAACCCCGGCGGCCCAGATCGTTGTTGCAGCGGCCAGGTGATCGCTGCGGCCGGCGTCGGCTGCGGTTGAGGTTCCCGATTCGGGACCCGCGGCGGACGCGGTCCGTTCGATGGTGACGCCATCCTCGGTGATCTCGGTGACCCTGGTGTCGGTCATGACCTCGACGCCCAGCTGTTCCAGCTGCCGCCTGGCCGAGCGCTGGAGCTTCTCGGTGAAGGCGGGCAGCACCGCCGGTCCGGCCTCGACCATCACCACCCGGCCCGCAGTGGTGTCGATACGGCGAAAGTCCCTTCGCAGGGTTTCGGTTGCGATCTCCCGGATCGCTCCGGCCATCTCAACCCCGGTCGGACCCGCACCGACAACCACAAAGGTCATCAACCTGCGTCGCTCCTCCTCGTCGGTGGTCAGCTCCGCCCGTTCGAAGGCGAGGAGGATTCTGCGCCGGATGTCGAGGGCGTCCTCCACGCTCTTCAGCCCCGGCGCATGGTCCGCCCAGTGGTCGTTGCCGAAGTAGGCGTGGGTGGCGCCCGTTGCGACGATCAGATAGTCGTAGGCGATCGTGCCGGCGCTGGTGGACACGGTTCGGCCATCGGTGTCGACCGCATGGGCCTCGGCCAGGACCGGCTGGCAGTTCTCCTGCTTGGCCAGGATGCGACGGACCGGTTGGGCGATGTCAGACGGGTTCAGGGCCGCGGTGGCCACCTGATACAGCAGCGGCTGGAAGAGGTGGTGGTTCCTTCGGTCGATGATCGTGACGGACACCGGGGCGTCGGCCAGCGCCTTTGCGGCGGCGAGCCCGCCGAACCCAGCACCGATGATCACCACTTGTTTCCAGTCGCCGCGGTCCGCGGCCACGATGCGGTCGCTCATCGCGCCGGGGTGGTCGACGGTGGCCGGGCCGGTCCGAGCGCCCGGCGCACCGCCGCAAACGCCCGCTCAGCCGGTTGTACTCGGCAGCCATTCCGCAATGGCCTGCCCGATTTCATCAGCGCTGTCCTCCTGGATGAAGTGGATCCCGGCGACCGTGACTTCGGTCTGGTTCGGCCACGTCCTGGCGTACTCCCGCTGCGGGCCGGTCAGGATGGTTCCCGGATCGGCGTTGATGAACAGTTTTGGTACGTCGGACGTTTCCAACCACGTACCGTACTCGCTGACGATCTGGGCGACGTCCGCCGGTTCCCCGTCAAGCGGGATCTGGCGCGGCCAGGTCAGCGTCGGGCGGCGATCCTCGCCCGCTTCCAGGAACGGTCTGCGGTATTCGTTCATTTCCTCGTCGCTGAGCTTGCGCATGATCGATGCCGGCAGGATCGCCTCGACAAAGAGGTTCTTGGTCAGGACCATCTCCTCGCCGGCCTCGGACCGCATGGCCCGGAAGATGTCGGCTGCGCCCTCCGGCCAGGCCTCCCAGCTCATGGGTTGCACGATGGCCTCCATGTAGACCAGGCCGGCCACGCGGTCACGGTGCCGATTCGCCCAGTCGAAGCCGAGCGCCGAGCCCCAGTCGTGAATGACAAAGGTGATGTTGTCACCAAGATCCAACTGGTCGAGGAGCCCGTCGAGGTACTCCCGGTGTTCGGCAAAGGTGTAGGAGTCCGGACCGGGATCGTCGAGCTTGTCCGAATCACCCTGGCCGATCAGATCGGGGGCGATACACCGGGCCTGCCCGGAAACGTGGGGGATGATGTCCCGCCAGAGATAGGAGGAGGTCGGGTTCCCGTGGAGGAACACCACCGCGTTCCCGGAACCGACGTCGTGATAGGCCATCTGCTTGCCGTTGACCGTCTTGTACTGCTTGCTCAGCGCTTCGATGCTCATGGTCGGAGTTTGATAGCGATCGCTATCTTATGTCAAACTCGATCCATGGCCCGGCCGGCGAAGTTCGATGACAACGTCATCCTGGATCGCGCCACCGATCTATTCTGGCGCGACGGCGTGGACAACGTGTCGGTGCGCGACCTGGAGGATGCGCTGGAGCTCCGGGCACCCTCCATCTACCGCCGATACCACAGCCGGGAGCAACTGGTGGCCCGGTGCATCGACCGGTACGTCGAGATCGAGGTCAGCGGGCGCATCACCCGTCTCCTGATCAACGCCGTCGATCCACTCGACGGGCTCCGAGTGTTCTTCACCTCCGTCCTGAGACCGCACGCGGGGGAGGCCACCTCGCGAGGGTGCCTACTGACCAACACCGCCGGAGGGAGCGAAGCGGCCGCCCCCGCGGTGGCCACCGCGATCCGGCGAGGTCTGGACAGGATCGAGGCTGCACTGGCCGATCAGCTGGAACGCGCCGTCGCAGCGGGGCTGCTCGATCGCCGGCTCGACGTGGCCGCCACCGCCAAGGCGTTGCTGCTCTCGTTTCAGGGGCTGCTGCTCCTGGCCAGGAACGGCGACGAGGACCTGCCCGCAGGCGTCGACGCGGCGCTTGCGGCCCTGCTCCCGCCGCCTCCGGCGGCGTCCTGAACCCGCCCCCGTTACGATCGCCGATCGCGACGACGGAGCGTGGTCACCCGATGTTCGACCCGCCAACCGGCCTCGGTCTTCACCACCCGGTCGTAGTAGGACGCCGTGCCGACCCGACCCTCCGGAAGCAGCGCGACGATTCGAAAGTTGAGCAGGACCCCCTCGTCGGTCTCATCAACGTAGATATTGGTCATCGTGTGGGTTCTCGGATGTTGGGCATCCACGTCCATGAACCGTTTTATGGCCGCCAGCCCCTCAAGTCGCGGTGCACCGAGGTCCGTGAGATCAAAGACCGCGTCCTCGGTGAAGATCCGGTCAAGACGATCCCAGTCCCGGTCATCGATCGCGTCGCCATAGCGGCCGGGAAGTTCGTGAAGTTCAAGGCGGTCTGCGGGGTCCATGGCGACCATCGTGGATCGGCGGACTCCTCGAAGGCAACCGGCGACCGGCCGGTGGGGGGTCTACGCCGTTTTTCCTCGTCGCCGCCGGGTCGGTAGCGTGCAGGTGTGATGACACCGCTCGAGCCGTACAACCTCTACACAACCGATCCGGTGCTTCGACGAGCCGTCCACCGCGAGGGGGCCGCGACGGCCGAGGACGACCTGGTGGCGTTCGGGGCGCGTGTTGGCTCGGAAGAGGTCGTTCGGTGGGGGTTTGAGGCGAATCGGAACCGGCCGGAGTTGGTTACCCACGACCGCTTCGGCGACCGCATCGACGAGGTGCACTACCACCCGTCCTATCACCGGCTCCTGGGTCTGACGGTCGGCGCGGGGGTGCACGCCTCCCACTACGACGGCACTCCTGGCGACGGTTCGTACGTGGCCAGGACCGCACGCATGCACCTGATCAGCCAGATCGAGGTCGGCCACAACTGTCCGACGTCGATGACCGGCGCCGTGCTGCAGTCCCTCAACCTGCAGCCGGACCTGGCGGATGAGTGGTCACCCCGCATCCGGACCCGAGCCTACGACCCGCGCCTGATCAACCCGGCGGAAAAGACCGGGAACCTCCTCGGCATGGGCCTGACCGAGAAACAGGGCGGCAGTGACGTCCGGGCCAACACCTCGACCGCGGTCCCGGTAAACGGCGGCGGCCCCGGCGGGGAGTACCGCCTCACCGGCCACAAGTGGTTCACCTCGGCGCCCATGTGTGATGCGTTCCTCGTGCTGGCCAACGCCCCCGGCGGCATCTCCTGCTTCCTGGTTCCCCGGGTATTGCCCGACGGCACTCGAAACCGACTGCAGCTCATGCGGTTGAAGGACAAGCTGGGCAACCACTCGAACGCCTCGAGCGAGCTCGAGTACACCGACGCCGCGGGTTGGCTGATCGGCGAGGAGGGACGGGGGATCAACGTCATCATCCAGATGGTCAACGGGACCAGGATCGACGTGACCAACTGGGCGGTCTCCCTGATGCGCCAGGCGGTGTCCCAGGCCGCCCACCACGTGTCGGAGCGGGCCGCGTTCGGGTCGGTCCTGATCGACAAACCCCTGATGGAGAACGTCCTGGCCGACCTTGAGCTTGAGACCGAGGTGGGCACGATGATGGTGATGCGGCTGGCCGGCGCCTACGAACGGGCCCCGGTCGACGAACACGATGCTCTGTTCCTCCGACTTGCGTCGGCGGTCGGCAAGTACTGGCTGACAAAACGGTCCACCCCGGTGGTCCGGGAGGCGCTGGAGTGCGTCGGCGGCAACGGGTATGTGGAGGAGTCGATTCTGCCCCGGCTCTATCGGGAGGCGCCGCTGAACGCGATCTGGGAGGGAGCGGGCAACGTCATCGCCCTCGATGTGCTTCGTGCGCTGCAGCGCACCCCGGCCGCCGGTGAGGCGTTTGTTGCCGAGCTGGCAAAGGCGGAAGGCGCAGACCGGACGTTCGACCGGGCGCTCGGTTCGCTTCGGGATCGGCTCGGACAGCCGGCGGAGGAGGCCGAGGCCCGCCGGCTCGTCGAGGAGCTGGCGCACTGCTGGGGTGCGTCGCTCTGCCTGCGGCACGAGCCGGTGATCGCCGATGCCTACATCCGCTCCCGGATCGAGGGCGACCACGGTCAGGAACTGGGGTCGCTCGACGGTCGGCTCAACCTGACGGAGCTGGCTTCCAGAGCGGTCCCGCAGGCCGACTGACCGCCGGCTCCGCTGTGGCCGGGCGGTCAAGGCGTCCGGTGTGGGAGCATGGAGGGATGGAGGTTCGACCGATCTCGCCGGTGTTGGGTGCCGAGCTGTTCGGCGTCTCGTTGGCCGACGGCGTTGACGACCACACGTTCGAGGCGATCCACCGGGCCTTTTTGGACCACGGCGTGCTGGTCTTCCGCAATCAGCGGACGCTGCCTCCGGACGTGCAGGTCGCCGTTGCCGAACGGTTCGGTCCGCTCCACACCCACCCGGCCGCACCGACGGCCGATCAGCACCCGGCGATCTTTGTGATACACGCTCACCGGGACTCGCGGGTCGCAAACGGGAACGGATGGCACAGCGACGTCTCCTGCGACCCGGAACCGCCGATGGCCACGATGCTCCAGATCCAACGTCCCCCGGCGGGTGGTGGGGGAGACACCTTGTTCGCCAGCATGGAGGCGGCGTGGGCGACGCTTCCGGAAACGTGGCGGGCTCAGCTGCGGCCGCTCTCCGCCCGGCACGAGTCGGAGCACATCTACCGGGGCCGGTACGCCGACCGCGGGGTCGACGATGCGGACGTCGTGTATCCCGCCTCGGTCCATCCGGTCGTGCGGACCCACCCCGAGACCGGCAGGCCGAGCCTCTACATCAACCGCTCCTTCACCACCGCCCTCGTCGACGTCGATCCGGAGGAGAGCAGTCAGCTCCTCCGCCGGCTCTTCAACCACGTCGAGCGGCCGGAGTTTCAGATCCGCCTCCGCTGGGAGGAGAACGACGTTGCCCTGTGGGACAACCGGTGTCTCCAACACTTCGCCATCTGGGACTACTGGCCGGAGGAGCGGAAGGGGCATCGGGTGTCGATACACGGTGACCGCCCGTACTTCGATCCGGCGGCCCCCGACGCCCCGTCGTCGCCGATCCGCATGTCGCTCGGCCCGCTGGCCGAGAAGCCCCGCACTGCGTAGACCCACCAGACCGGAGCTCCCGCGTCCTTGACGGACGCCCTGGTGACTCGCCGACCCGTCACCAGGACTTCCGGGGTGGTCCGCTAGTGCGCGGTTGCGGTGAAGCGTTCGGCAACCAGGTCGCAGAATCGGTCGATCCGATGGTCCGCACCTGCGTCGAAGCGGTCGATCACCCAGTGCATCGGCGTTGGCCGGTCGAGTGGGACCGCACACAACCCGTGATTCAGACGGTCGGTGAGGGCCCGCTCTGGCTGGATGGTGACGCCCTGGCCCCTGGCCACAAGGTCGAGCAGTAGCGAGAACGAGCCGATGACGGTGATGTCCGTCGGGCAGTCACCGGACGGCAGGAAGACCCGCTCGAACTCGAATCCGGGGAGCGGGTCCACCGCACTGGCGAGGTACCGAAGGTGGACAAGGCCGGCGGCCCCGACCGGGCCGGAGTCGGCCAGCCGGTGGCCGGCGGCCACCACGAGCACCAGTCGATCCGGGCCGAGCACACGCCGGTCGGCGTCGGCGGGCACCGGATCGCGCTGACGGCCAGTCGCAACCGCCGTGTTGGTCGCCGTTCCCTCGGGAGCCCCCGATGCACCGACCACGTCGATCACCGCAGCGGGCCCGGGTCGTGAGGATCCCGCTCTCCCCGGTGGCCGCGCCCCGGGTTGCCGCGCTCCGAGTTGCCGGGTGCCGGGTTGCCCAGAGCCGGATTGCCGGCCGCCCGTCTCCACCACCTCGAACGCCAGGTGTTCCTGGTCCGGCAGCAGCCAGGAGATCGCATCGAAGAACCCGACCCCGACCTGCAGCGGTGGCGGCCCGTCGGCGCCGATCCACCGGGCCGCAAGCTCGGCTTCGGCCAGGACCCGACCGGATTCGCGGGCCGCGTCGGCCAGCAATCGACCGGCGGCCGTCAGCCGGACCGTTCGGCCCACCTGGGTGGTCAGCGCAACACCGACCACCCGCTCCGCGTCCGTCAGCCGTCTACTGGCCGCGGATGGACTGAGGTTGATCGCCGTGCTTGCCGCCGCCAGCGATTCTGTGGTGCGTAGCGCGGCGAGCAGGTCCAGGTGCTTCGAGTCCAAGCTCATGTCGCCACAATACATGCATTTTATGCACTGATTCGAACTGAAGAATGCAGTGGACGCAGTTCATGTCGCCGATCATGATGGATTCCAGCCGATCCCTCCGCCGACGGGTCGGCAGTCGATCTACCGAAAGGACCCAGTCGTGAGTGTCGCCGTTCCCTTTCCCGCAGCCCAGCCGGTCGGTTACCGGTGGCTGGAGGACGAGCCGGTCTTCGATCCTGCCGTCCACCTGCAGTTGGAGGACCCCGCCGAGATCATCCTCCTCGCCGATCTCGGGTACACCGAAGCCGAGATAGCCGGGAAGGCCACCTCGGTTGCCGCGTCGGCACCGTTCCGGATGCTCAGCGAAGAGGGTGCGGCGGTGATGCTGGACGTGGCCCGGCGCCTCAAGGGGTTCGTCAAGCCGGCCGGGGACCGGATCGAGAACGCCCTGCGTGGTGGTTGCTACCGGTCCCGGTGGCTCCGTGACCTGTGCATCAGCCAGGAGGTCAACGATCACCTGCAGAAGATCTACGGCGTCGAGATCGCACCACACCCGATGCCCGTCCACCTCGGCCACATGAATTTCGAACCCAACCGCATCGACACGGCGATCGACAAGTGGCACCACGACACGCTCCCGCTGGACTACGTGCTGATGGTCACCGACCCGGGGGCCGTCGACGGGGGCCGGTTCGAGTACTTCGTCGGCACCAAGACCGAGGCTGCGGAACTCGCCGCCGCAGGTCTGACCCCGCCGCCGGAACGAACCGTTGCCCCGGACTTCCCCGGGCCGGGGTACGCCATTGCGCTCCACGGCGACATGGTCGTCCACCGGGCCGGCCCGCTCCGGACGTTGACCGAACGTATCTCCATGGTGAACGGCTACGTGGCCATGGACACCACGCTTGACGAGCAGAGCAGAAGTGTGGACCTGATCGCCGTGGACGACCCCGAGGTCCTCTGGACGGAATGGGCGAAGATGGCGGCCTGGCGATCGCAGGGTCGGTTGACCAGCCTGATCGATGAGCTGCCGTTCACCAACGACCGGGATCGGGTGATCGCCGAACTGGAGTCTGCCGTCGCCGATGCGAATCGAGCGATCCAGGAGATGCGGACCGGGACGGTTGAGGGGATCCAACACTACGGCGGTTGATCGGTACGGGGTCGGGTCGGCGTAAGCGCTGTCGCTGCACTCGCTTGGTCGGTCACGCCTGTTTGGCCGACCGTACCGGCTGGGTCGGTTGCCATCTGTCAGGTCGGCCGGCTTGGCCGTAGTCTTGGGCCACTATGGACGCTGACTTCGATGTGATCCTGGATCGGCGGGGGACAAACTCCATCGCCGCTGATGCGTTCCGGGACTATCTGCTCGACGACTACCCCGACCTGGCCTTGCCGTGTCCCGATAACGAGGCCATCTCCATGTGGGTGGCGGACATGGCGTTCGCCACCCCGCCGGAGGTCCGCGCCGCCATGGCCGCCAGGTTGGAGCACCCGATTTTCGGATACACCGCACTGGTCGACGACGACTTCTATCAGGTCTACGCCGATTGGTGCGTCGCTCACTACGACTGGAAACCGGAGCAGGATCACTTCTACACCACCCCCGGCGTGGTGCCCGCTCTGTTCTCGCTGGTCGACTATTTCATCGGCGACGGCCAGAAGGTCATGACCCTCACCCCGGCCTACGGGTTCTTCAAGACGCCCGTCGAGGACCGGGACCGGACGTTTGTCAGCTGCCCACTGCAGCCCGACGGTGACGGCGGGTACCTCATCGACTTCGACCGGTTCGAGCAACTGGTGTCCGACCCGGCGATGCGGATGTTCTTCCTCTGCCATCCCCACAACCCGACCGGCAGGATCTGGACCAACGAGGAGCTGATTCGGCTCACCGAACTCTGCGTGGCGAACGACGTCATCGTGGTCAGCGACGAGATCCACTGCGACCTGCTGCGGACCGGCATCTCCCACACCCCGCTGGCCAAGCTCTTCCCGGACGAGGCATTGCTCATTACGTGCATGTCCGCCAGCAAGACGTTTAATCTGGCCGGCCTCGGTCTGTCGCAGATCGTGATACCGGGAGAGGAACTCCGGGCGATCTGGGACGATCGTTCGTCACCGGTGGTGAACCCGATCAGTGTGGCGGGAACCGCAGCCGCGATGCGGCACGGCGAGCCGTGGCGCACCCGGCTGTTGGCCTATCTGGATGCCAACTTCGCCAGGATGGCGGAGACGATCGGGCGAGACCTGCCGGACGCCTCGTTCCGAATCCCCGATGCCACCTACCTCGGCTGGGTTGACCTCAGCGGGTATTTCGGGCCGGAGGTCGACCTGACCCGCCACTTTGCCGAAACCGCCGGTGTCCTGGTCGAGGGGGGCGGCCTCTTCATCGCCGACGGCGACGGCCACATCCGGGTCAACGTGGCCTGCCCGCGGCGGACCCTGGACGAGGGGTTGGCGCGGATCGTTGCCGCCACCCTGGCCGGACCCCGATAGTTCGGGCCGGCTTCCGGCCCCTGCGGTCCGGTGCCCATCTGACGGGGGTGGCCGGTGTCACGTGGGCATTTTGCCTGGCGATGCGTGTCGATGCGTGTCGCGTGAACCGGATATCATCAGGAGATCGGCGGGATAGCGGGGAGGAGTTTGCCCCGGGGAGTCACGGCCAAGTTCTACGCTCTGGTGGCGGTGGCGTTCCTGGTGGCGGTGGTACCGGGCATCGTCCGGTGGACCGGTCGCGACGCCGCTCAGCGGGTCCAAACCGACGCGCCGACCGTGGAGCGGGCCGCTGATGTGACGGACCAGGCCGATCCGGAACCCACGTCCAGCGCACCCGGGACCGACGGCGACGGAGCCGGATCCGACGACTTCGGCGGACTCTGGCCGGCTGACGACGGGCTGCTGTTCGGTGAGGTGGCGGCGTCGGTCGGGGTGATCTCCGACCCCTCCGTCGATGCAACCGGCGACGGCGCAACGGACACAACCGCCGGCACCACTGCGGACACCGGGGCCACCGGCACAACGGACCCCACCGGTGATGGCGCGGCCGACGGCTCACCGGCGGCCGGCCAGGAGGGCGATCGGGACGATGACGGCACAAGCCCGACCACCGTGGTCGGCGGGCCTGCCACCACAAGCGAGGGGGCCGACGATCCATCAACGACCGAACCGGTCACCACGATCGACCCCGACGCCGAGGTTCCGGAGGTGCTCTACGTCGACGGCGGCACGGGCATGAGCGGCAACCCAGGTACCGAGGCCGAACCGCTTCGGCGGCCCATCGAGGCGCTGGGCATCGCCGGGCCGGGGACCACGATCTTCATCCGGGGCGGAACCTACGACACCGCGGAGTACAGCGGGTTCAGCATCCGCCGCAGCGGTACCGCGGACGCCTGGATACGTATCACCAACTACCCGGGTGAACGTGTTGTGCTCACCGCGGGCGGGGAGTACGACAGCGGGTTCGAGGTCATCGGCGCGTCCTACGTCGAGGTGTCCGGCCTGGTGCTGCAGGGCCGCGACGACAGCATCCACGGCAGTGGCATCTTCGTGAAGGACGGCTCACACGACGTTCGGATCATCGGCAACCAGATTTCCAATTTCGGGGGCGCCGGGATCTCGGTCATCGGGAGCTCGCGGGTCCACATCGAGGGCAACGACGTCCGGAACAATGCGATGCGCAGCTTCTACCAGGGCAGCGGTATCTCGCTCTACCGCATGTCCGGTCCAACCAACTCCGGCCACACGAACATCATCCGGGGCAACTACGTGGTCAACAACCGCAACGAGGTGAACCATCATCTGGCGGGCCGGAT
>JBCCGJ010000066.1:0-20104 GCA_039029335.1 Actinomycetota bacterium
CCGATCAGGGTGATGGGCACCTGAGGGAGTGGCGTTTTCTTGCCTGCGGCGATGATGCCGGCAAAGAGGTCGGCCTGCATGGACTCCTGCCACTGGACTACATATATGGTGGTCTTCACGAGGTTCGCAGGTTCGGCGTCTGCGGCACGGAGGGCGTCGACGAGATTGGCCAGCGCCTGCTCGGTTTGGGCTGCCAGGCCGTCGGCCAGGTTGCCGGTCGCGTCCGTGCCGATCTGTCCCGCCAGGTGGATGAGCCGGCCCGGGGGAGCGATGGACGCATGAGAGAACCCCTGAGGTGGCGGCAGTCGGTCCGAGTTGCGTAGTTCGATCTCCACATCGCAACGCTAGCGGCTCGCAACGGAGAGGGCCGATCGAATCGGACACGCCGGCGCTGGGGCGCACCGGCCGCCAACCGACGGTGATGCGGTCTCAGATGCTGAGGTCCAGCAGGTTGTAGTCGCGGAGCTGTTCCCGGGCGTCGTCGTTCCAAATGAAGGTTCGATCGGCCAGCGGCGTGTAGTCGAACGGCGTTTCGTCGGGGCGGTGCTGGCTGCGGGCGGCGATGGCCCAGCCGATCATCTCGGACCGCTTGGCAACCCGCTCCTCGTCGAGAGGTCCGACCATCCCGTGGATGCCGGCTCCGGTGGCTCCGATCACAGACCTGCGTCGATGGAAACCAAGATTGAAGGTCACACGCGGTTCGGTGCTGGTGTTGGCGAACGAGCCGTGGATCGCCTGGCGGTTCACGATGGCCACATCGCCGGGCGCGCACACCAGCGGCACCGCATCCGGCAGACGCTGGCTCCCCGCCTCGGCGGCCTTTGCTTTGAGGTCGACCTGTCGTTCCTTGTGACTGCCGGGCAGGACCCACACGCCGTTCTCCGGTTCGCAGCCGTAGAGCTGAGCCATGAAGTTGTAGCCATGGGTGCCCGGATCCCAGTCCGGCGAGTCCCAGTGGGTCACACCGTCACGATGCCACGCCACCGACGGACCGACGCCGGGATCCTTGATGAATATCGCCTCGTTGAACGGCACAAAATCGTCGCCGTTGAGTGCGGCGGTGATTCCCAGAAGGTCTGGATGGCCGTAGAGCCGCAGATGGGCGTCGCAGAATTGCAGGGTGCCGAGCACCACATACACGACGTCCGAGGGTGCACCGTCAGCCAGACTCGGTTCGTGCATCTTCACCGGGTGTCGGCCATGGGAGGCCGCGGTGCCGCCGAGCGGGTCGCTCAGCGCTCGGCCCCATTGGACCGTGCGTGCTTCGAGTCCCACCCCGACGGCCGGGTTGCCCTCGGCGTCGACCTCGGATCCCTTGTGGCTCGGCAACCGACGCCGGAAGTCCTCGAACCCGGCCCGGAGGTCGTCGAGCTCATCGCTGTCGATCAGCCCCTCAAAAACGTAGAACCCGGTTCGCCAGTACGCCTCAACGATCTCGGGATGGAGCGCACGGTCACCGACGAACCTGACCGGTCCTCGGTTACCGAATTCGAGCGCCCGTCTGCGACCATCGGCGCAGTACGCAGCGAGTGCTTCCAGCTCGTCATCGACCGTCAGGCTCATGCTCCATATTGGCTGACACGCACGGTGGGCATCAAAAACCGGCGAGACGGATCGATTTCCGGGCCGGGCGGTGACACGAATAGGTTGGTGCCATGGATGTGACGGCGACACCTGGCACCAAGATGCAGTTTCTGATCAGTCGGCGGCCGGGGGTCACCCGCGACGAGTTGGCCGTGAACTGGTTCGCCAATCACATGCCGTCCGTGATTACTCGACAGCAGCAGATGGCGGCGAGGAGCGGCACCGCAGACCCGCGTTACATCGCCACGCTGTACAACCCCGTACCGACAGGGGACCAGGTGTGGGACGGTGTCGCCCAGATCTGGGCCGACGCGCCGTTCCCCCGTGAGAAGACCCCGCACGGCACCACCCCTCGTGACACGTTCCAGCAGAAGGCCGAGCCGTATGTCGGGTGGCCGACGACCGAGTACGTCATCGTCGACGGCGGTCTCCCTCTGACGCCGAACGACCTGAACGAGCCGTTCCCGTTCACCCGCAGCGGCTTCCTGAAGGTCAGCACGCTTCTGACCGCCCGGGCCGACACGGATCATCGGGCGTTGGTCGATCACTGGCTCAACGTCCATGCTCCGAACGTGGCGGGGGTCATGCAGCAGGTCGGCGCGTTCCGTTATGCGGTGAGTATCTCCGATGAACCAACCGTTGATCCCTACGTCGGTATGGCCGAGCTCTATTTCCCGGACAAGGCGGCGCTCGGTCGTTACCTCGAGCTGTACAGGAGCGACGGCATCGAGGAGTACTTCGACCCCGATGCTCGACTGATCTTCCGATCAACCACCGAGATGGTCGGCATCCCATAGCCCCCGACGGAACGCGTCGAAGGTCACGCCGGCCGGCTGATGTTCAGCACTGTGACCAAGGGCCCTGCCGCGGGACGCGCACCTGATGTTGGATCGTGACATGAGCCAAAACACCGATTACCTCTCGACCCACGATCGACTGAAGGCGGGCTTTCGAAGCCTCCAGCACGCCATCCCGGAGCAGATGGCCGGCTTCGGTTCGATGCACGCCGCCGCCGTGGCCGACGGCGCACTGTCGACCAAGGTGAAGGAACTGATGGCCCTGGCCATCGGCATCACCAGTCAGTGCGACGGCTGCATCGCCTTTCATGTGCACGACGCCCTGCGGGCCGGCGCAACCCGAGCGGAGATCGAGGAGACGATCGGGGTTGCCCTGCTGATGGGCGGTGGTCCTGCCGCGGTGTACGGCACCGAGGCGTTGGCGGCCCTCGACCAGTTCGAGGCTGAGTCGAACTGACGTCGTGCGTGCGGCGGCGGTTGGAGCGGCCGCTGCTCGGAGAACGGACGGCGAGGCTCTCGGTCGGTCCTGACCGCGGTCAAACGGCGCGCCGGCCAAGCCGCAGCGGAAGGCATGCGACTCGAAGCGGACGTCAGGACAGAGGGCCCTAAGTCAGCTGCGAGATCTCGAAGAGATGACCGTCCGGGTCGCGGAAGAACGCTCGAATCTCACCACCACGATCCAGGGGCGCGGTCAGGAACTCGGCGCCGCGCCGGCTCAGCAGCTCGTAGGTTTGCTGACAATCCTCCACCCGGAAGATGATCTCGGCGCTGGCCCGATCGGGATCATCGGGAGTCGAAAACGTCACGGTCGGCTTGTCGGGCGTCGGCCCGCTCCCGGTGACCAACAGCAGCCAGTTGCCCAGCAGATCCAGAACCACCGACGTTCCGCCGTATTCCCCGTACACCGAGGCATCGAGCACGTCGACGTACCAGTCACGGCTGGCCGTCGCATCGGCCACGACCAGCAGATGGGTTAGTGCGCTTGCTTCGAACCGATCCACCTCGTCTACCGTACCGGCCCGCCGGCCGGCGGTCCCTCCCTCCGGCCAGGTCCCGCCCCGGCCAGGTGGCGCCCGGCCGCATCTCCCCGATCGTCAGGCCTCACCGCGGAGGCGTCTCAGCACCAGGTCGTGGGCGCCGACCCATTCGTGAGGGACGTTGGCCCGGTCGAGATGTTCCAGCCCGGCCTCGGTGATGCCGCCCGGTGTGCGGAGGCCGGCCAGCACGGTCTCCATCGGGAGGGTGTCGTCCGCCTGCATCAGGCCGGCGGCGACGAACGTCCGGGCGGTGAGTCGACGGGCGGTGGCCGGATCAAGCCCGTTGTCGGCGCCCCACTCTGCCCCGGCTTTGATCAGGGACTGCACCCAGCCGTAGACCGCGGCGCTCACCGTTGCTGCCTCGAACTGGTCTTCAGTGTCGAGGGCGATGGTGGTGCCGATCGCATCGAGGAAGGGCTGGAGGGTCGCCCGAACCTCGGGCTCCAGGGGATGGACCAGGGTGGGGCTGGCCCCCTGCTCCGCCGCGGTGATCGGCATGATGCGCACCACCCGGGCCGGGCCGACCTCGGGGATCAGCTGCTCCCGTCCCACCCCGGCGCAGGCCGAGGCGACCACATGGTCGGCCCGCCACGGCAACCCCCGTACGGCGTTCACGGCGTCATTCGGCCGAACCGCCAGCACCACAAGCGAGGAACGCTCGACCAGCTCGGTGTTGTCGGCCGCCAGCTCGACCCCATGCTCGGCGGCCAGGGATCGCCCCCGGCCTCGCGGCGAAAGCCAGATCGTCTCGGGACCAATCCCGGCCCGAAGCAGCCCCGTGAGAAGCGATCCGGCCAGATGGCCGACCCCCAGCAAACCGATCGTCATGTCTCCGCTTCCTCTCACTTCGCGTGCTTCTGCCGCCCACCGGTCCGGTGACAGGGGAGCGGTCTCGACCCTCCCACTATGGTGGCGAACGCATGCTGTTCGACCTGCCCCTGTCCGATCCCGCCCTCCGACCCGGCGCCGAACTGCTGGCCGAGGGTCGGGCGATGGCGGCCGACTGGACGCTCGGCACCTGCGCGTTCCTGGAACACGAGCAGGTCGTCTCCGAGGCGGCCTACAAACGCGAAGCGGCAGCAGCTGGCAGGATCATGCAACACGCCCACATCGGGTTCCGCAGCATCGACCGAACGGTGGCGGCCATGGCGGAGCTCCACCAGGCCGCGGCCGCAAGAGACGTGCGGATCGACCGGTTCGGCATCACCCTCGACTGGTCGATGGGCTACCCGCCGGAGCATCGGGCGAAGGCCGGCCGGGGCACTGGCATCGTGCTGACGCGCCCGGAGGACTTCGGCCGGATCACCAACGCCAGCCCGGCGGCGGCCCACTTCGGTGACTTCATGCTCGGACTACCGGGGGCGGTCCACAACACCAGGGCCGCCATCGCCGCCGGCGCAACCGCCATCGGCAACCTCGGCCAGTATTTCACCTTCCGGCTGCCGTACTGGGGCGACGACGTGGCCACCACCGAGGCCACCGTCACCGCCATCGGGTTGATCGCGGCCCAGCCGGCCGAGATCCTGATCCACTCCAACCTCGACGACGGGTTCGCCGGACTGTTCCTGGACATGATCAGCGCCTTCGGCATGATGCTGATCGAGAAGCACATCGTCGAGGACCTGATCGGGGCTCACATCTCCTTCTGCTTCGGCCATCATTTCTCGGCCCCGCTGACCCGGGCCGCCTTCCATGCCGCACTGGCCCGGGTGACCGAGACGCCGGGGACGATGCTGTTCGGCAACACCGTTTCCTACCAGGGCGAGGCGGCCGCCAACTACGCCAGCCTGGCCAACTACCTCCTGGCCGACATCGGCGCCCTGCTTCACCACCACAGCGGGCACGCCATCAACCCGGTCCCGGTGACCGAGAACGTGCGCATCCCCGACGTGAGCGAGATCCTCGATGCGCAGTGTTTCGCCGCCCGCCTGGTCGAACATGCGCCCGGCCACGCCGACCTGATCGACCGGACCGATATCGACGCGGTCGCCGAGACCCTGATCGTCGGCGGTCGGGCGTTCGCCGATGCCGTCCTGGCCGGTTTGGCGGAGCGAGGGGTCGACATCGACGATCCGGCGGAGCTGCTGCTGGCCATCCGCCGCCTTGGGGCAAAACGGATCGAGGCGCTCTGGGGTCAGGGCCGCTACGAGGGTGACATGCCCCGCCGTGCGCCGCTGGTCATCGCCGACTGGGCCGCCGAGCTGGGCGAGATGGCCGAGCGGTGGCTGGAGTCCGAATCCGTGGCCGGCACGGATCTCGAGCGGTTGCGAGTTGTCATCGCCGGGACCGACGTGCACGAACACGGCCTTCATCTGTTGGCCCGGGTTTTAGAGGCACTGAACGCGGTGGTGATCGACCTGGGCCCCGGGGTCGACGCCGAGGTGCTGGTCGAGCAGGCTGCCGAGGCGGACGCCGAGGTGATCGCGATCAGCACGTACAACGGTTTTGCGCTCCGCTACGCCGAGGGTGTTCTGGCGGGGTTGGGAGCGCACGATGTCGACCCGTTGATCCTGATGGGAGGCCGGCTCAATCAGATCCCCGACGGCGACGGAAGCGACCTCCCCGTTGATGTCAGCGACGACCTGGCTCGCCTCGGGGTTGTGCCCTGCGCCGACCTCGACGACATGCTGTCGGCGGTCCGCAGCCGCCTTGGCTCAATCGACGAGGGATCGTGACGAGGGCGGAGACGCATCACTCCGGTCAGGGTCGGACGTCAGTCGTCGAGTTCGCCGATGTCCTCGAACCACAGGGCCGGTTCGTCGGCGATGAACGACTCCATGAGCCCGATGCACTCGGCCGAGTCGACCACCACCACTTCCACGCCGTGGCTGCGGAGCAGGTCTTCGGCTCCCATGAACGTCCTGTGCTCCCCAACCACCACCCGGGGAATGCCGTAGAGCAGAATCGCCCCGGTACACATGTGGCACGGCGAGAGCGTCGTGTACATGGTTGACGCCTGATACTGCGCCGCGGTCAGCCGCCCGGCGTCGGCCAACGCCGCCATCTCACCGTGGAGGATGGGCGACGACTGCTGGATCCGCTGGTTGTGTCCGGCACCGACGGCCTCGCCATTGAGGGCCAGCACCGATCCGATGGGAATGCCTCCGGTGGCCCGCCCGGTTCGAGCCTCGTCGATGGCCAACTCCAGGAACTTCTCGTCCTGCGCTGAAAGAGACAGAGGCGGATGGGTCGACATACGAACCCGTTCTAGTCCAGCGGGGCCATGAAGGCGTCGTCAACCTCGACGTCCTGGCCGGCCCGCGGCCCCATGAGCTTGGCCATCAGGTGCTCGCCGGACGTGGTCTCCGGATAGCGAGGCGGGTTGTCGGCGTCGCAGCAGACGTCCAGCACCCGGATGACGGCATCGTGGTTCGGCTGTTGGAACCAGGCCACGGATCGGCGCCGGGCCTCGCCCGGTTCGGTCACCGGAGGTGGCACCACCCGATGGATGGTCGAGCGCCACCGGTCGTTGGTCCACTCGGCCAGCAGATCGCCAAGATTCACCAGGAACGCGCCCTCTTGAGGGATGACGTCGTGGAACAACCCGTTGCGGTCGCGCATCTGGAGCCCCGGCACCGGATCGGCCAGCAGGATCGTCAGGCTCCCGTAATCGCTGTGAGCCCCCATGCGAAGCTGGGTGTTCGACGGTTGGTGTCCGCTTCGTCGTTGGTAGTTGTTGGCCCGCATCACGCTCGGGGTCCGGTCCAGGTACGGCTCGAAGTACCCGGCGGGCAGACCCAGCGCCCGGGCGAACACGTCACACAGCACATGACCGAGCTCTTCGCAGGCGTCCCAGTACCGCAGATAGATCCCACGCAGCTCGGCCGGTTCGTCCGGCCACACGTTGGTCGAGAAATAGGTTCGGGCCACGTCGTCGGAGACCCCGTCCGGAACCACCTCCCGACCCACGTTGAACGCCTCGAACAGGTCCGGTTCGGATTCGAGCCCCAAGCTGTAGCTGAGCGCCTCCGACTCAAACGGGGCGTACCCCCGATTGGCCGCCACGTCTTCCAGGCGATAGCGGAGCTTCTCCTCGGTCGGCAGGTCGAAGAACGCCTGGCTCACCGCAAGCATGCCGTCCATCAACTCTCGCGGGACCTGGTGTCCGGTGATCGACAGAAATCCTGACGTCGCGCATGCCTCGTCAACCTCGGCCGCCACCCGATCCATCTCTGTCGGGTCGCCCGTGAACCAACCGGACAGATCCACGGGGACGGCGACGGATCCTGCCGCGTCAAACGATGCTGTCGGTTCCATTGGACAATGATGTGGGAGCGCTGTTCCGAGGCCGTGAACGGGTTGTTTCGGCGCAATGAACCGTACCCCTGACCCCTCCCCCCGTCGAGAAGGAGGTACTACACAGGAAGGAGGCAACACACGAAGAGCAGAGAGAGGACCGTGACGTGACCGACATCGACGCCCCCACCCTCCGGGCTCGGAACAGCGCCCGCCTGGTGGCCCAGGCCGAGGCCGCGGCCTCCGGGAAACCGTTCGAGTCCATCCCTCACGTCGACATCGCCCGCCTGTTCGAGGCCGACCCCGCCGGCCATGCCGAGGTGGCGGCCGAGCTTCGGGCGGCGTGCCTCGAGGTGGGGTTCTTCTACCTGTCCGGCCACGGCGTCCCCCGGTCGCAGGTCGAGGACACGTTCGATATCGCCCGAACTTTCTTCGCAAAACCGGACGAGGAGAAGGCACAGGTGTCGATCCTCAACTCGTCGAAGATGCGGGGCTACACCGGACTCCTGGAGGAGAACACCGATCCGGACAACGACGGTGACCTCCACGAAGCGTTCGACATCGGCCTCGACCTGCCGGCCGATGACCCGGACGCCAACGGCGATGTCTACGGCTGGGGTGTCAACCAGTGGCCCGACCTACCGGGATTTCGGGAGCAGATGGTCGGCTATCACACCGCCATGGCCGATCTGTCCCGGGTCCTGTACCGAGGCCTGGCCCTCTCGCTCGACCTCGACGCTGACTTCTTCACCTCGAAGATGACAAAACCGATATCCGAGCTTCGGGTCATTCGCTACCCCAGCCAGTCGACCCGAGACCAGTCGGTGGTCGGCATCGGCGCCCATTCCGACTATGACATGTTCACCGTGCTGGCCACCGACGATGTGGCGGCCCTCGAAGTGTTGAACCCGGCCGGCGATTGGATCCCCATTCCCCCGAAGGACGACCGGTTCATCGTGAACGTCGGCGACCTGCTGCAGCGCTGGACAAACGACCTGTATCGCTCGGCCGTTCATCGGGTGATCAACGTCAGCGGTCGAGAGCGTTACTCCCTCCCGTACTTCTCCAATATCGACCCGCTGACCGTGGTCGACGTCCTTGACAGCTGCGTGACCGAGGATCGCCCGGCCCGGTACGAACCGGTCGGGGCGGCCGAGTATGTGGAGGCCTGCATGCGCGAGTCCTACGGTCACGTCCCGCCCAGCGCCTAATTTGTCGTCCTACCCGTCTTTGCCCAGTTGTGTTGCCGGTCCGGCCACCGGCCGGCCGAGGGCCCGCCGCCGGGCGAACAGTTCCTCGGCCGCCGCCTGAGCGTCGGCGGCCACCGTTGTCACGTCAACACTCACCACCTTGGTGTCCTTGACCAAGCGGCGACCCTGGACCCATACGTCGGTCACGTCCCGCCCGGAAGCCGAGAACACCAGGTGCGCCACCGCGTTGAAGTCCTCGTTGCGGAACAGCGGTACGCAGTGGACACCGCCAAGGTCGACGGCGACCAGATCAGCGTCCTTGCCGACCTCGATCGTGCCGGTGACGTCATCGATTCCCAGTGCCTTGGCTCCGTCCCGGGTGGCCATCGCCAGCAGATCCCAGGGGTCCCCGGCCGCGGGGTCGGTGGTGGACAACTTGGCGAGCAGTGACCCGAACTTGAGTTCCTCGATCATGTCCAGGTTGTTGTTCTCCTTCTCACCGTCAGTCCCAAGCCCGACCGTGACACCGGCCGCCCGGTAGGCCCCGATCGGGGCCGCCCCCGACGACAGCTTCATGTTGGAACAGGGGCAGTGGGTGATGGCCGTGCTCCGCCCGACACAGATCTCCACTTCGGTCTCATCCAGCCACACCCCGTGGGCGATGACGGCCCGCCCGTCGAGAATGCCCCGCTCGGCGAAGACCTCGATCGGCCGCTTGCCGTACTGGCGGACGCTCTCCTCCACCTCCCATACCGTCTCGCTGGAATGTGTGTGGAGGCCGACATCGAACTCCTCGGCCAGCGCTGCGGCCTGGCGGAACATGTCGGGCGAGCAGTAGAACATGTGCTCCAACCCGACCCAGGCCCTGACCCGACCGTTGGCCACCTTCCGATGGGTCTCCAACAGCCGTCGGTTGGTTTCCATGGTGTCGAACCAGTCGTACTTGTCGGCGGTGTAGGGGGCCAGGGTGGCCCGGATCCCGATCTCTTCGGCGGCCCGAGCCGACCCCTCCATGAACCGCCACATGTCCAACACGCTGGTTGTCCCCGATCGCAGTCCCTCGGTGTAGGCCATCCACGACGCTGCTTCGGCGATCTCCGGGGTCAGGGCCCGATGAGCCGGGTCGACGTGTTGCTCCAGCCACTCCCACAGGGCCAGAGATTCGGCCGTTCCCCGTAGCAGCCCGGAATGGACGTGGGTGTTGTGAAGGCCGGGGATGACGAGGTGGTCGGTCAGGTCGACCTGCTCGATACCACCAGAGCCGTTCGCTCCACCCGCACTTGCGACCGCCGGATGGTTGGCCACGTCGGCGGCCGGCCCGACGGCGGCGATTTTGCCGCCCAGCACCAGCACCGAGCCCGGGTCGAACACCTCCCGCCGTCCCTCGACGGGAACGACGATGGCGTTCTTGATGACCACATCGTGCATCAGCTTCTCCCAAAGTGGAAAACCCCGGGCATGACAACAAACCCGGGGATCTGGCGGACTCGATCGGCCCACCGGACAACGGCCGGATAATCGAGAAGGCTGACGCCCCCTTCCTCGGCCAGCGCCACATCGGGGAACAGTGCAACGTCGGCGATGGTCGGAGAATCCCCCTCGGCCAGCCAGCCTCCCGCCCCATCGTCCCGTTCCCGGAACCAGAGGTGTTCATCGAGCACGGCGAACAGTTCGTGGGCCCCGGCTCGGACTTTTCCGACATCGAAGTCGTAGCCGAGGTTCACATGGAGCCGAGCCGCCGAGGCGGTGTTGGCGGTGCCGTCGGCGAACGCCATCCATTGCGCCACCTGGCCCAACCGTTTGGCATCGTTCATCGGGTACCAGGTCCGTTGCGGGTCGTACGCCACCGCCAGGTAGATAAGGATGGCATGGGCGTCGCGGATGAGATAGCCGTCATCGTCGAGGACGGGGATGTGACCCAGTGGGTTGATGGTCCGGAAGGCTTCGCCCTTGTGTTCCCGCCCGGGATGGAAGTCGATGGCCACCGTTTCGTAGTCAACGTCGAGCAGGCCGCAGAACAGCCGGACCTTGTAGCAGTTGGCGGAAAGGACGAAGTCGTAGAGGGTGATCATGTCGTCGCCTCAGAGGTCCAGGACCAGCCGGTCGGCCAGGGTTCGGGAGACGCAGGTCAGGATGAGCTTGCCCGCCGCCCGCTCCTCGGCGCTGAGATACACGTCCTGATGGTGGGGTTCGCCGTCGATCACCGTGGCCACGCAGGTTCCGCACGCCCCCTGCTCACAGGAGGAGACGATGGGAATGTCGTGCTCCCTCAGCACCTGGAGGATCGTCTGCCCGGCGGAGACGGTGAGGGTTGTGGCGGACCGGGCCAGCTCCACCGTGAACGACGAGGAGGCATCGATCTGGGTGGTGTTCTCGAAGTACTCGAAGCGCACCGCATCATCCGGCCATCCGGCGTCGGCTGCAATGGAGCGGATGGCATCCAGCATCGGTGGCGGGCCGCAGGCATAGATCTGACCACCGGCCTCCGGCCGGTCGAGCACCTCCCGCAGTGCGGCGACCGTCTCGTGTGGTGACAGGCCGAGATGCTGTTTCACCACGTCTCCGAAGTAGTCGAGGTCGTCGACGAACGCGATGTCGGCCGGATCGGCGGTGAAGTAGTGGAAGGTGAACGCCAACCTCATTGACGAGAGGGCGTGCGCCATGGAGAGCAACGGGGTGATCCCGATGCCACCGGCGATGAACAGGGTCTGCGGAACATTCCGGCGGAGCGGGAACCCGCTTCGGGGCTCGGAAACCGTCAGCACGTCCCCGACCGCAATCGAATCATGTAGGAACGCCGACCCACCTCGGGACGCCGCCTCCCGCTTCACTCCGATTCGATACCGGTCACTCCAGCCCGGCCGGTTGGTGATGGAGTATTGGCGGATCAGGCCGTTGGGCAGATGCAGGTCGAGGTGGTCGCCGGGCTGCCAAGTTGGCAGTGCCACCCCGTCAACCGGTGAGAGCTCAAGCGCAATGATGTGGTTGGCCACCAGCCTCTTGGCTGCCACGGTCACCTCGGTCAGCGCCGACCGCCGGGTGGCGGTGGACGTCGACGGGAGGACCACCGGGTTTTCGAGCGCCACGGGTTGCTCGGTCGGGGTCGCCCACTCTCTAGCCTCGGTGGCTTTCGCGAACCGGGCCAGGGCCGTTGCATGATGCCGGAGCACGCCGATCGGATCGGGCGGGCGTTCACCCAGCACGGGCCGAACCACCGACCGGCCCGGCTCCAGCGGTTGCACCACAAACACGGCTGAGGACCTGTGGTCTCCGACGCTCGAGGTCAGGGTGACGGCCAGGCCGTCGGTGTTGGCCGACATCTCGGCCTCGGCCGGGTCGACGTCCAGCGCACCGGGCGGGCAGAACCGATGCTCGGCCAATGCAGCGATCACCACCTGCCACGGTGCGGCGACCGGCAGGTTCCGGAGCCCCAGGATCTCGCCGGCCATCGCCTCGAGTTCCGGGACGGCAAACGGAGGCATCTCGTCGATGGGGTTGCCGGTGGTCCAGATCAGCCCGAGGTGTTCCACCGCTGGATACGTGGTGTTCTGAATGGTGCGGGCCGGGGAGTCGGCGGGGTGGGCCGGCACGTAGGTGCACCCGCCGGAGCGGTTGCTGTAGCGCCAGCCGTGGTACCTGCAGATCAGTTCCGCCCCGTCGTTGCTGCCGATCGAAAGGCGGACGCCGCGATGGAGGCAGCGGTTCTCCCACACATTGACAAAACCGTCATCGGCCCGCCACAGCACCAACTCCCGGTTGAGCAGCGACGTGCGGTACACGGTCCGGGGCACGAGATCAACGGTCGTCGCCACCGGATGCCACCGTTGGTCAGGGTCGGTCGGTGGGGTCGACGAACCACTCGGCGGCGTCGGCGATGCAGGTGACTCCGTCATGGTGCGGGAATGACGGCGTAGTCCACACCGAGGTCGGTCAGCCACCGTCGATAGGCGATGGCGATCTTGTCGGCCCGAATCGGCGTTTCGGCTCTGGGGTCGAGTGGAAGTCGCTTTGGATACTGATTCTCCAGGATCGGTTTGTCCTGACCGAAGATCGTCAGCTGAAAGTCTCGGATCATTGCCGTGGAATTGGTGTCGTCGAGGAGACAGAGGAACATGTTGGCCTCGATGAAATCCTCGGTCACCGGGGTGCAGAACAGGGCGATGACGTCCTTGCGTTCATCGATCGGGCTGGTCTTGTAGAGGATCACACAGTACGGATGGGGCACCCGATACAGGTAGTCCGTCATCTGCCCATCGGTGGAGGTGGTGGCGGCAACCGGCTGCCAGAAGACGCAGTCGGTGGCCCACAGGTCGTTGGTCTCCTCGTCGACGTGGACCTGGTACTCGGCTACGTCCGTGAACGGTTCGACGCCGAGAATATTCGTGTGCACGTAGGGGAAGTGGGCCATGTCCAGGAAGTTCTCCACCGCCCGGGGCGCCGACACATGGACCCCGATCGTCCCGGCGTGGAGTACCCGTCGTCCCGGTTCGTCCACCTCGGGGATGGCGAAGAGCGGTTCAACCGGATCGGCCAAACAGGTCCACAGGTAGCAGTACTTCGACAGGACGGGCAGCGGTTCCGCCCCCTCGCCGCCTTCCACCGGGCGGACCTCGACGGTCCCGCTGTTGTCGACGGTGATGGTCAACCGTTGATCGAGCAAGCGTGCGGACCGGACGGTCTGGGGTTGCAACGCTTCGAGTGGGGCAATCGGATGCCACCGACCTCGTACCGCTTCTCCTATGTGTCCGGCCGTTCCCGCCGGTTCGAGAGGTTCTGCGCGCATGACCGCCCCTTCGTTCTGCATGCGAACGTATGGCCGATTTGTGTGTGCATTGATACGGCTGTGTAAACCGCCTGTGAACACCGCGTACCAGCGACAATCGGAAACATGGAGGAAACCTGACCGGTCGATACTCGGGCTCCATGAAGAGACAACGACGTTTCCGGTTCCTCACGCTGACTGCACTGGTGCTGTTGGCGCTCTCATTGATCGCCGCCGCCTGCGGCAGCGATGGCGACACCGACAGCGCCTCCTCAACCGAGACCGAGACCGAGACCGGTTCGTCCGATGACGGGGGAGCAGCCGACGGCGACGACGGCGATGATGAAGCCGACGCCGATAGTGCGTTCAGCGACTTCAAGGTCGTCATGATCCTCGATGGCTCGGCGGAGGACGGTGGATGGAACACCACGCACCTCCGAAGCGGCCGGAAGATGGAAGCCAACTTCCCCGGCATCGACTTCAGCTTCGTGGAGGAGATCGAACCCGGGCAGGAGGCCACAAACGCCTTCCAGGACGCAGTCGACTCGGGTGCCGACCTCGTCATCGGCACCACCTTTTACCAGTTCGACATGCTCGACATCGCCGACGCCAACCCTGACGTCTTTTTCCTGACCTGGGCCGGCTTCGAGGATCAGCCGAACGTCGGACACTTCGTTCAGGCCACCGAGGACGGCCGGTACATGGACGGCATCGTCGCCGGCAGCCTGACCGAGTCCAACATCATCGGCTATCCCGTCGGATTCCCGTTCGAGGAGGTCAACCGGGCGCTGAACGCATTCACACTCGGGGTGAAGGAAGTCAACCCGGACGCCGAGGTGCGGGCCGTGTACCTCAACACCTGGTTCGACCCGGCCATCGAGCAGCAGGCGGCGGAGGCGCTGGCCAACGCGGGCGCCGACGTGATCGCTCATGAGGTCGGTTCCCAGGTCTACGCCACTGTCATGGCCCAGAACGACGGCTACGTCATCGGATACACCAACGACTGGTCCGACTTCGAGCCGGATGCCTGGGCGTCATCGTTCCTCATCGACTGGAGCACCTACTACACCGAACAGGTCGAGGCGATCATCGCTGGTGAGTTCGAGCCCGGCGTGTCGTACGGCGGTCTGAAAGAAGGTTGGATCGAGTTTGCTCCCTACGGTCCTGCGGTCACCGACGAAACCTTGGCCCTCATCGAGGAGCGCAAGGCCCAGATCATCGACGGCAGCTTTGACATCTTCGCCGGCCCGATCGTCGACAACCAGGGCAACGAGGTCATCCCCGCCGGCGGCACCATTCCGTTCGAGGAACGGATCGCCTGCTGTCAGTGGTTGGTCGAGGGCATCGTCGGCGAGATCCCCTCGTCCTGATCGCATTCCGATCGTCTCGCCCAGGTCCGTGAACGATCCGCTGCCATTCGCCGGAACGACCCACCTTGAGGTTCGAGGTCTGACCAAGTCGTTCTATGGCGTGCGCGCCATCGACTCGGTCGACTTCGTCCTCGAGGGTGGGGAGATCCATGGCCTGCTGGGTGAGAACGGCGCGGGCAAGTCGACGTTGTGCTCGGTGCTGTCTGGCCTGTACCGGCCGGACAGTGGCAGCGTCATACTCGACGGAAAGCGGGTCCAGTTCCGGTCACCCCAGGACTCGGCCAAGGCCGGTATCGGCATGGTGTACCAGCACTTCCGGCTGGTCGACGGCTTCACCGTGGCCCAGAACGTCGTGCTCGGGCTGCGGAAGGACCAACGCCCGAAGTCGATGCGCCAGGTCAACGCGCTGGTGGCCGAGCTGGCCGAGGAGTACGGCCTGGCGGTCGACCCGACGGCGTTCATCTGGCAGCTCTCGGTTGGTGAGCAGCAACGAGTCGAGATCCTTAAGCAGTTGTTTCGTGGTGCTCGGATTCTGATCCTGGATGAACCGACGGCGGTGCTTGCCCCCCAGGAAACCGACGGCCTGTTCGAAGCGGTGTCGCGCATGGTCGACCGTGGCCACGGCGTGGTTCTGGTCTCCCACAAGATGGCCGAGACCATGGCCTACACCAACCGCATCAGCGTGCTGAGCCGTGGCCGCAACGCGGGCACGGTCGCCACCGCGGACACCACCCCGGAAGAGGTGGCCAAGCTGATGTTCGGCGACGCCGGCGCAGCTGAACGCTCGTCGTTCGGGTTGGCTTACGACCCAGGAGATCCAGTGCTGTCCATCTCGGATCTGTCGGTCGTGGGAGACAACGGGCAGCAGGCCGTTGACGGTGCGACGTTCGAGGTATGTCGGGGTCAGGTGGTCGGGGTCGCCGGCGTCGCCGGCAACGGGCAGCGAGAACTGCAGGAGGCCATTGCCGGCCTCCGCCCGGTGGCGGCCGGGACGATCACGCTCGACGGGACCGACTGCACCCGGTCGGGACCGAAGGAAACCATGCAGGCCGGACTGGCCTACGTCCCCGAGGATCGGCTCGGTGTCGGCCTCGCCCCCGGGCTACCCCTGGAACATAACATCGCCCTCCGGAACTACGACAGGCTGCCCCACTCCCGCCGTGGAGTCCTGTCCGACTCGGCCATCGCCGGCACCACCGGCAGGCTCGTCGAGGAGTTCGACATTCGTGGCAACAGAGCCGGCATGCGGGTGAGCCTGATGTCGGGCGGCAACCTACAGAAGGCCATCCTGGCCCGGGAGCTGTCCGAGGTCTACGAAGTACTGTTGGCCGCAGCTCCCACCCGAGGGCTTGACATGGCCGCCGCCGAGGCGGTTCGCTCGCACCTGGTCGGCGAACGAGACGCCCGCCGCGGCGTCCTGGTGTTCTCCGAGGATCTGGACGAGGTCATGCAATTGTCCGATGTCGTCCTGGTGATGTTCAAGGGGCGGATCGTCGGTCGGTTCTCCGGCGACGACCTCGACATCGATCGGATCGGGTTGCTGATGACCGGGTCCGAGTCCGGCGGTGATCCCGACACTGACTCCCGGCCCCGGCAGACGAACACCGCGAACAGCGACGATCGAAGCGGCGAAACGCAGAGCCCGGGAGCCCAGGACTCGGAAGGTAAGGCGGTGACCACGTAGTGGGCCGGATCCGGGTCGTCCCCCGGGGCTACGCCGGCCCCGCCGTTCGCTTCGGTGTGCCGTTCCTGGCCCTTGCCGTGGCGCTGCTGTTCGGTGCGGTCATCCTGGCGCTGGCCGGGAACAACCCGTTCGAGGCCTACCGCACGATGTTCGATTCCAGCCTCAACGGTTGGACGGCCGTCACCCGGACGTTGGCCTTGGCCACGCCGCTCATCTTGACCGGCCTCGCCGCCGCCGTGGCGTTCCAGATGCGGGTCTACAACATCGGCGGCGAGGGTCAGCTCTACATCGGGGCCATAACCGCCAGCTGGGTCGGGTTGTATCTCCCGGCCACGACGCCGGCTCCGATCATGTTGAGCGCCATGTTGGTGGGTGGCGCCATCGGTGGCGCCCTGTGGGCTCTGCTGGCCGCGGTGCCGAAGGCCTACCTCAACGCCGACGAGATCATCACCACGCTGATGTTGAACTTCGTGGCCCTGTCGTTGATGAACTACCTGATCTTCGGATCGCAGAGCTTCTGGCGAGACCCGAAACGAACCGTCCCCGGGGGTAAGCGCCTACCCGAGTCAGCGATCATGCCGACGCTGTCGGGACGGCTGCATATCGGCATCATCATCGCGGTGGCCGTCGCCGTCCTGCTGTGGTGGCTTCTCCGAAAAACGTCGTGGGGATTCCAGGTCCGAACCATCGGCGACTCGCCCAGTGCCGCCCGCTACGCCGGGATGAGCGTGCGGCTGAAGACGCTCGGTGTGCTGGCCGTCTCCGGGGCTCTGGCCGCCATCGCCGGTGTGAGCGAAGTCAGCGGTGTGACCAAAGGGCTTGAACCCCGCTCGCTGGCCACCGAGATCGGGTTCACCGGCATCATCATCGCCGTTGTGGCCCGCAACAATCCGCTTGGTGTGGTCCCGGTATCGGTGTTCCTGGCCGCCATCGCCACATCCGGCAGCACGCTGCAGTCGATCGGCATCGCCGTCGAAGTGGTGTTCCTGCTCCAGGGACTGATCTTTCTGACTGTGACGGCGGGCGAGTTTCTTGTGACCAACAAGCTCACCCTCACCGCTCCAGAGGTGGCCGATGCCCCGGGCGGCCCTGCAGGCCAGCCACCCGCCGCACCCTCGGCCGAGCTGGCTCCATCATGAACGACACCGTCCTGATCCTGTCCATCGCCAGCGCTGTGGTCGCCGCCACCCCGATTTTGTTCGCCGCGTTGGGCGAGATCATCACCAACCGGTCCGGTGTCATGAACCTCGGGGTGGAAGGCATGATGTTGGTCGGCGCGGTTGTCGGATTTTGGGCCGGCAATGAAACGGGAAGCCTGACCGCGGCCCTGATCGCCGGCGGTCTGGCCGGTGCCGGGCTGGCTCTTGTCCATGCGGTGCTCGCGGTCCACCTTCGGGTCGACCAGACCGTTTCCGGCTTGTCGCTGGTCATCCTGGGCGGCGGCCTGTCGTCGTTCATCGGAACCAGCGGCGAACCGAGTCTGCTGTCCGCCCCGAACGGCGTGACCGTCACCCCACTGCTGCCCGAGGCGATCCGTGATATCCCGGTCGTCGGGCCGGTACTACTGGGCCACGACGTCGTCGTGTATCTGGGCCTGGTGGCGGTGGCCGGCGCAACCTACGTGCTGCAGCGGACCGCATTCGGTCTTTCGCTCCGGGCCGTCGGCGAGGATCCTGCAGCCGCCGACGCCGCAGGCATCTCCGTGGTGCGGATGCGGTATCTGGCCACGGCCATCGGCGGACTCGGCGCCGGGGTCGGCGGCACGTACCTGACCGTCGCCATTGTCGGCACGTGGCAGAACGGACTCACCGCCGGTATCGGCTGGATCGCGGTGGCGCTGGTCATCCTGGCCGGCTGGCGACCCTGGCTGGCCGTGCTCGGTGCGCTCGCCTTCGGTGGGCTCAACGGTCTGGGGTTCACGCTCCAGCTGGCCCAGGTCGACGTCCCCTCTGACTTTCTGAAGATGATGCCGTTCATCGCCGCCTACCTGGTGGTGAGCATCGTGTCCGGAAACCCGACCAGGGCGCGGCGCTTGGCCGCCCCGGCGGCGCTGGCCCAGCCATACGCCCGCGAAATCAGATAGGAGCCCCCGTGTCAGATTCGACCGTGTCCGATCCCACCGGCCTCATTCCCCTGGTCGACCTCGCCCCCTGGTTCAACGGCGATGACGAGCAGCGCCGCATCCTGGCGGCCGATGTCGACGTTCACCTTCGTCGATGCGGGTTCCTGGTCGTGGTCAATCACGGCATCGACCCGACCGTGTTCTCCACCCTCCGAGCCGAGTGCTCCCGGTTCTTCCACCTGCCCGAAGGGTACAAGTCCACGATCACGCCGGAAACGGACGTCTACCGAGGCTGGATCGGGGCCGGGCAGGAAGCCAACGCCGCCACCTACGGCATTGACACCCCGCCCGACATGAAGGAGACGTTCGCCTACGGCGTGGTCGACCTCCCGGACGAATCGCTACGCACCACCAACCCCCGGTGGTATGCCGGCAACGTCTGGCCGGACGACCCACCGGGCTTCCAACCGGCTGCCGAGGCCTTTTGGCGGTCCTCGCTCGGCCTGGCCAACGAGCTGTTGCAGTTGTTTGCACTGGCTCTTGATCTTGAAGAGGATGCGCTGCTGGACCAATGCCGACAGTCGACGGCGACCGGCACCCTCAATTGGTACTGGCCGTTCACCCAGTCGGCGCCGGCCGACAATCAGTACCGGATCGGCCCACATACCGACTTCGGGACCCTTACCATCCTGGACCGTCAACCGGGCATGGGCGGCCTGCAGGTTCTCGACGATGACGGCGATTGGATCGACGCCCCCTGTGTCGACGACAGCTTGATCGTGAATACCGGGGACATGCTGCGGCAGTGGACCAACGACCGGTGGTGCTCCAACGAACATCGGGTACTGCCGCCGTCGGCCGAAGCCCCCGATGAGGAACTGATCAGCCTGGTCTTCTTCCACGAACCGGATGCCCAGACGATCATCTCCCCACTGCCGACCTGCGTCTCGGAAGCCAATCCGGCCCGGTATCAGCCGATCTCGGCCATGGACTACCTGGCTGAGAAGTTCGCGGCGCTGGAGGTGGGCTAGGGCGTGACCACCGGCAGGGTGCTGAACTCCCCCTGCCGGTGGTCCAAGGTCCGCGCCGAGCTATGCCTGCGTTGCCACCTGTTCCCGGCGGGGGGATGAGGCCCGGGCCACGGGGATGGCCAGGATCGCAACCGTTGCCGCCAGGATGAAGGCGGCAGCTGAACCGGATCGGAAGGCGGATCGTTCGGCCTCGTCAGCGACCGTGTTGATGGTGGCAACGCTGCCGTCGGGGAGACTGCGCACAAACCAGAGGCGTTGGATTGCGCCAAGGAGCCCGATCCCGACCGATGCACCAAGCTCGATGGCCATGTCGTTCACGCTGGATGCAGCGCCGGCGAACGCCGGTTCCAC
>JBCCGJ010000067.1:0-19829 GCA_039029335.1 Actinomycetota bacterium
ATGCCGTGGTCCGCAGACCAACCGATCGAGCTGCCGGTGGCCGCGCTGGCCAAGCAGCGGCCGGGTCCCGGCGCCGGGGCTGCGACGGGGTGGGCACCATGAGTGAGGAACCCCCCGCCCCAGACCGGACCGGAACAGGCGGTACCGGCGGTGCGGTGTCGGCGCCGCCGCCGAACGTGACGCTGGTGACCAGGACCTTGCTGCTGCTTCCCGCGCTGTTCGGGCTGGTGGGCATCGGTGCCACGGTGCTGGCCGGCGTCGCCGGCGGTGTCGTCGATGGACGGCAGGGCTGGACCGCCACGATCGTCGCCGCATTGGCCGTGACCGTTACCGTGGTGACCGGCGGCTCCTACGGCCTGTACGCCGGTCTGACGATCCTGGCCGTCGGCGGCCTGGTGGCCGACGGTGGCCCGACGGCGGTTGAGGTGACCGCGCTGCCGATCCTGCTGTTGCTGGTTCATGAGATCGTCCGGTTCTCGCTCGACGCCCGCAGTCCCAGCCGGTTCGGGCCGGGGGTGGTGGTTCGGTACGCAATCCGGGTGCTGGTCAGCGGACTGGTGATCGCCGTGGCCTCGGCTGCGGTTCACGCCGTGATCGATGTCGTGGCCGGGACCGATGAGCCGGTGGGCGGGACAGCGCGGATCCTCATTCCACTCGGGCTTGGAGCGGCGGCGCTGCCCCTCTTCGTTCGGCGGGGTGCGGAGCTGCTCGACCGGACCGATTTCCGGCGGACCAGGTTCGGCGCCACCACAGTCGCCGTACTGGCGGTCACCCTCACCGTGGCCATCGTCCTGGTTGCGGCGATCGGGGCGGAAACCCAGCGCCGGGTCAACGACGATCCGCAGCCGGACGCACCGGCCGCACCGACAACCACCACAACAACAACCGAGGTTCCGGCCGACGAGGCATCGCAGGCCGGAGAGCAGACCAGGACACTTCCGGGCTGGACCGTGCTGCTGGGCGTTGCGGTGCTCGCCGTGCTGATCTACCTGATCCTTCGCCGCGACGAAGCGATCTTCGAGCTGGAGGACGTCGACCGCCGAGTCGAAGAGGGTGCGATCGACCTGGCCGTCGGCGGGCTCGGCGACCCGGAGGACGAGACTGTCGAGGTCGACGAGGATGCGCTGGCCAGAATGCTGCGAGATCTGCAGCTCGACATCTCGGCGGAGGCGGACCCGGGCCGGGCGATCCGTTTCGGGTACGCAACGATCGAACAACAACTGGCCGACCGGCGACTGGTCAGAGCCGCCACGGAGACCGAGCGGGAGTTCCTCGGCCGAGCCATCCCCCGCCTCGGCGAGGCGGCAGCCGCCATGGCCACCCTGACCGGACTGTTCGAGGTGGCCCGCTTCGGTCATGAACCGGTCACCGAGGGAATGCGACAGGAGGCGTTGACCGCCATCGACGCACTGCTCGCCGAGATCGACCACAACAACCAAAACCGGGTGGAGCGATGAGCGGATGGCTGGTGGTGGCAACCGTGCTTGCGCTGATCGGCCTCGCTCGAGGGGCGCAGGTCCTGGCAACCCAGCTCGGCCGTTACCCGACCGACGTTCGGCGGCCGGGGGCGTTGATCCGAATGTCGTGGAGCAAGCCGGTCCCGGCCCGGTCGCCGGAGCTCCGCCGGCTGGTGACCATCATCTCCTATGCCACCATCGACGACCGGTCATCGAAGGCCGAGCTGCTGGCGGTGTTCAAACAACTCGATGCGCCGGTCTCGCCGCTGGTCGACGGGGAGGTGGCTCGACGGGGCCGGCTTCGCCGCTCGCAGCAGATCGACGAGGCGATCACCGCGCTGGAGCGGCGTTACGGGCTGTGAGCCGACCGGAACCTCGGTGACTGCGGCGGTATCCTCTTCGGAGTGACCGGACGAGGAGCCGTGTTGCTGGCGGCGATCTGTGGACTTCTGGTGGGAGCCTGTCGCGCCGCGCCCCCCGACGGCGCCGAAGAGGACGCCGCCGTCCTCGCCGGTGCCACCGCGTCTTCAACCGCCCCGTCATCAGCCGCCCGGTCGTCAACCACGGCATCCTCGGCCATATCGAACTCTCGGACGGACGGATCGCGATCCGTCCTGCAGGTGCCGTCGGAGCAGGCGTCGGAAACGACCGGCACCGCCACCGATACGGCAGCCGCGGCGGACAACGCCTCGTCACCATCGACCGCGACCTCAACAACAACCTCAACATCGTCGTCGACCTCAGCACTCTCACCGACACCAACAACATCGCTGACGTCACGGTTACCGACCACGTCACCAACGTCCACCGCAGCAACCACAACCGCGGCGCCGACCACCATCACCACCACAACGACGGGCCCACCCAGGACGACGGCCGGGCCACCGGCCGATGGTGACTACTTCGCCACGATGCCCGTCGGTTCCGCCCTGCCGTCCGACTCGGCCTGTGCCGCCAGGGTCAACGCCCGATCGAGCGGTCGGGAGGTCCGGGCGGAGAACGGCGAGGCCAATCAACGGGTCGAGGACCCATCGGTGGACATCGACGGGGCCGACGGCTTCTGGAATTCGGCCAACGCCTCCCGGGTCACCGGCAACTTCACCGGCACCACCGAGGACATCCTGCGATGGGGTGCCTGCAAGTGGGGGTTCGACGAGGACATCACCCGGGCCCGGGCCGTCGCCGAGAGCTCGTGGAGCATCAACACCGAAGGGGACCGAACCGACCGGACGGACGCCTGCGGAACCATGGGCTTGAGCGCCCCGTGCAACCAGAGCTATGGGCTCCTGCAGGTGAAAGGATCGGTCCACGAGGGAACCTACCCGGCGTCGAAGCGGGCCACCGCGTTTGGTGTCGACTACGCCATGGCCTGGTTGCGGGCCTGCTACGACGGTGCGATGGGATGGTTGGGATCGACCTACGGGGCAGGTGACGAGTGGGGCTGCATCGGCGCCTGGTTCTCCGGACTCTGGTACGACGGCGGCGCCAACAACTACGTCGGTGAGGTCCGGTCGATTCTCAACGCACGGACGTGGGAGCGGTACTGATCGCCGCCGAATCGCGGTCGCCGTCAGCGCCAAGCCAGTCCAACAGGTACGTCGGGTCGGCGAAGTCATCGGGGTGATGGCCGGGTAGGCAGCTCAGCACGATGGCGGTCACGGCATCGAACACAAAGCTGATCGACCACACCAGCAGCCGCCCGTGGGCCAACGGTGAGAAGAGCCGCCGCCTGCCCCACAGCAGACAGAGGGTGCCGACGAACGAGAAGACCGCCAGGACCAGCGCGGCGACAATCGTCGCGAACGCGTACCGGAACCGATTCCCATCCACGGTCCGCCACACGTCGAACGCCACCCCCTTGTGCTCGACCTCCTCCGCCAGGTGCCACAGAAAGAGCCGCGTCGGCTCGTCCGCCGCGCCGCGGAACAGCGAGCCGATGCGGGGTTCGGTCCAGCGAGCCCCGGCGAAGGCAATGGTCTCGAAGCCGGCGGCGAAGGCAACTCCGAACGCCGCGCTGCGTCGACCGAGTGCAGCGAATACGGCCGCCATGGCCCGATCGAGCAAACCGAGACCGCGCCGATCACCGATGACCGCCCGGTTGAACCGCCGGTGCTGCACGTGGTGCTGGCGTTCCTGTCGGATGTAGCCGATGGTCATGGTCCGGAGGTCGGGGTCCAGACCGTCGATGACCCGCTCGGCGCTGTTCACGACATACGGCTCGGCGTGGGGCATGAGCAGGGAGACGGCCTCGACCGCACAGGCGAACTCCGGCAGCCGGGGGTGCCAGTCCCGCGAGCCGACGGATGAAAAGTCGAGGCGGGCGTTCCGGAACTCCGGGACGCGAGAGGTTGTGTGGTCTGCGGGACGGTTCACCGGTTCCCATCGCCGGTTTTGCCACGGTCATGAGTTGGTAATGAACCATGTCGCTCGATCACCAGAAACGGCCAAATGCGCCGAATCGTGGGTTTTTTTACCCACAAAAACACCCCCTCTCACCTGCGAAAACGTCGATCGGCGGCAAAAATCCCGCATTTGGTCGTCATCATTCCGACACAACTTCACTACATTCTCCCCGGAGTCGTGCAAGGCGGTGCGCGGCAGTGCGGAGGAATCATGCGGACAACCAGTCTTCGGGGTCCTGTCAGGCGTGCGCTCATCGGCATGCTCGGCGGTGCTCTGCTCCTGGTCGGGATCAGCCTGACCACCGGTTCGGCGGCCGACGCTTCGGTCAGCGGCATTCAGGGCGTCGTCGAAGTCGGCCCCACCAGGGTCGAGGGTGTGAAGGTCGACCTCTTCCTCGCCGGGGCCGACGGCTCCCGGGGCCGCTACCTCCGAGATGCCAGGACCGATCGCAACGGCTGGTACTGGTTCGACGTCAGCGACGGCTGCTACGTCATCACGATGGTGGCACCGGACAACACCACCTTCACCGACACCGGCCACCGCTGGCATCAGCGTGCGGTCTGTGTGTCCGGCGGCCGCTCCGCGGACTACACCAACGCCCGCCTGAACGGCAGCGGCAGTGGTGGTGGCGGCGGTGACGACGGAGGCAGTGGCGGCGGAAACGGCGGGTCACAGCCCAGTCCCCCACCGGCCTGTACCGGCGCGGGCAACCCGATCTGGGAGCTGCAGTTCCAGGACTTCTTCGACGGCAACGGCTCGAACCTCGGCCCGGAGTGGGAGCCGTACTACAGCACCGGCAACGCGGGTTACGGACTGCGGCGGCCGAGCGCCATCTCGAAGTGGAACGGCACGCTCAACATTCGAGCTTCGATGCAGAACGGCACCCTGGTGTCCGGCGGTATGCGCCACGTCGGCGAGCAGATGTACGGCCGGTACGAATTCCGTGTCCGCACCGATCAGGACTGGTCGGAAGGGACCAGCGGCGTTGTGCTGACCTGGCCGGTCTCGCAGCGGCACCCGTGGGACGGGGAGAACAACATCTACGAGACGCTGGCCACCCCCGGTGACCGGCACGAGTTCTACACGTTCATCCACGAGCCGCAGGGAACGGTCCACGATCAGGACTACACCGTGCATCCGGTCTCGGCCAACCAGTGGCACACGATGGTCATGGAGTGGACGCCGGACAAGATCGTGATCATGCGGGACGGGCAGGTGGTCAAGACGATCCGGGAGACCAGCGAGAACCTCATCCCCGACAACCCGCACTTCCTCGCCATCCAGCTGGACGGCTGGAAACACTCGATCGACCGGGACGTCTGGATGCAGGTGGACTACGTGAAGGTCTGGAGCTACGAGGGCCTCACGACCTGCTGAGGGTCACCGTCGGTTCGCTCCGCGTCGAAGCCGCCAGTTGCTTAGGGGCGTGAACTCAGGATTTCCTGTCACGTCTCACCAGTTTCGGCCGCAAGGCCGAAACTGCAAGCGAGCCGCTCCGCGTCGAAGCCGCTAGTCGCCGATGGAGAAGATCATCTTCGGCTGCTCGATATCGCCGCTGACCACCACGTCCGAGTCCGCCTTGGCCGACAGGTAGATGCCCTTTGCCATCAGCGACGACTCGGCCGCCCGCCGGGTGCCGTAGATGGTCGAGCGGGCTTCGTGCACCGCGTGGGACTCCGGTTCGGCCGCGGCGGCGTACTCGATCAGCTGACAGGCCAGCCGATGATCACCTGCGGCGGACAGCTCGTTCGCCCGATCGATGACCGCCTGCACCCCGCCGGCCAGGGTCACCACCTCCCGACCGATCGCCTGATCGGCCGGCGGCTTCAACCGGGCCGGGTTGCCGTCCCACCAGCCGCCGTAGAGCCGCCAGATGTTCCGGACAACAAACTCCGGCTCGTCGTAGAGCGGTCGGAGGTACGGCAGCTCCAGCGCCTCGGCCGGCACCGACACGGTAGTGACGATGTCGTCGAGGGTGGCGCCGGTGTTCATCGCGGCAACGACGTCCGCCACCAGTTTCTCCAAGGTCTCGGCCACCGTTGTGAGGCAGCCCACGATCCTGGCGTTCCCGGCGATCGGCAGTCCGTGAGCGGGGACAAAAAGCTCGACCGGCTTGGCGGCCATGGCTCGAAGCGCCGCCGCCCACTCTAACGGATACCGCTGCACCTTCTGGGGGTTGCCGCAATTGGGAAAATTCCAGATGAACTGGTCGCCGGCACAGATCATGTTCCGCTCCGGGATCCAGGTCCACGTGTGGTCGTCCGTCTCGCCGAGGCAGTGGTTGAACTCGAACGTGAGGGCGCCGATCGTCTCGGTCAGTTGATCCTCATAGGTCAGGTCCGGGTGGAGGGTTCCCGACGGCACGAACGGCCGGTCGGGGTCATCCGTGGCCGCCGCCGTTGCCGCACCGCCGAACTGCCGCATGTTGATGACCCGGTTGTAGCCGGCGGTGAGGGCGTAGCGATCGAAACGGGCCTCGATCGCCCGGTGGCCGATGACCCGGGGTATCCGACGCCCGGCGGCCGTGGCCTCTTCCGCGATCCATCGGGAGCCACCGACGTGATCGAGATGGCCGTGGGTGTAGACGATCGAGTGGACCGGGTCTTCCGACCATCCTCGTAACGCAGCGATGACCTGCTGCCCGGTCTGACGGCTGCTGGTGTCGAACACAACCAGGCCGTCCCCGGTGTCGACGGCCACCACATGGGAGAACGATTCGACGATGGCAACGTCGTCGGCCAGTTCGCTGAGTTCCTGCGTGATCCGATTCGGTGGGGTATCAACCACACCGGTGTCGATAAGGCGCGTGGCGAGCGTGAGCGGGTGTTCCGACATGCCGCCAACCATGGCAGATCAAAAGCGGCCGGAGCAATGCTGCCGGCCGTGGCCGCTCAGTTGGCCAGCGCCTCCTGCTTGGCCATCATGCGACTGAGGATGACCTCAAACAGCGCCAGCAAAATGTCCTTCACGGAGTTCCGCTCCCTGGCGTCACAGAATCGGACAAGGACGTCCGGGTCCAGCTGCAGCGCCTTGGCGATGTCGTCAAGCTCGTGTTCTTCCTGGCCGTCGAACTTGTTGACGGCAACAACAAACGGGATGTCCCGCTTCTCGAAGTAGTCGACCGCGTAGAAACAGTCCGCCAGACGGCGGGAGTCAACCAGTACAACCGCGCCAAGGGCGCCGGTGACCAGGTCGTCCCACATGAACCCGAATCGTTCCTGGCCGGGGGTCCCGAACAGGTAGAGGACCAGGTCGTTGTCGATCGTGATCCGACCGAAGTCCATGGCGACCGTGGTGGTCGTCTTCTGGTTGACCTTCGACGTGTCGTCGATACCGATGCTGGCGGAGGTGATGTTCGCCTCGGTCCGCAGCGGATCGATCTCGGAGACCGAACCGACAAAGGTTGTCTTGCCCACACCAAAACCACCGGCGATGACGAACTTGGCGGAGATCTTCTTGTTGGTTTCACTCATGGCTAGAGCCTCCTCACGCCGTCGATGAGGCGGGATATCAGTTGGATGTCTTCGGTCTGTTCGGCGTCGATCGTCTGGTGCAGCACAAGGTGGCCGCTGTCGATGAGGTCACCGACCACAACCTTGGCGGTGCCGATCGGCATGGTCAGTTTCGCCGACACCTCCGCAATGGCGATCGCGTCCGAGCACAGCCGGTGGATCTTCGCCGCTTCGAACCGCAGGTCGCTCGCTGCTTTGGCCGTGGCCTGCACCAGCGTCTCGAACCGCAGCCCCTCGATTGACGCCTTGGTCCGGCCCGTTGTGACGAGGAACGGTCGAACGAAGTCGCTCGTTTCCCCACCGAGGGGTTGTCCGGCCCGATTGTCTCCGTCGTTTGGCATGGATGGTTCCTGGATTCGTTGCGTCGGCTTCGGCGACGATCAGGTGATCGACGACCGCTTCTGTCCTGTCAGACCGCGAGCGTGTTCTTCAACTCGACGATCAGGTCAGGCGTGAGCACCTGACCGGCACGTTCGGCCAGCAGCGTCATCTCGTAGGCCACCAACCCGATGTCGGCGTCCTTCTGGGCGACGACACCAAGAACCGCGCCGTGGGTGATGTTGACGATGAGGAGGTAGCTGCGGTCCATCTCGATGACGACGCGGTGAACGTTCTCCTCGGCGAAGCAGCGGGCCGCGCCGAGCGTCAGGCTGGCAAGGCCGGAGGTGATGGCACCGAACTGGTCGGCCATGGCCTCCGGGAGGCCGTCCGAGACGGCCAGGCGAATGCCGTCGGCGGAGACCGCAAGCGCATCTTCCACGCCGACCGTTTCGCTCACGAAGTTGTCGAGCAGGAAGGCGAACTGCTGGGTGTCACTGGTACTCATCGGTCTTTACCTTTCGTCGAATCTTCATCCTCGGCGGCTTCCAGGCCCTGGCTGATGCCGCTGCTGAACGCCGACAGCATGGACGAGAAGTTGCTCGCCGCATGTTCGGATGACTCGGTTGCGGCCCGGCGTTCGGCCGCGACTTTCGGGACATCCGGGGTTGTGGCGCTCTCCAAGGCGTCGCCTCTCTTGCGGACCGGCAGGCCGACCCAGTCCGAGGGGTTGTCGGCTTCACCGCCGGCGGCGGCGTCGTCTTTTTTGTCGGTGTCTTTGCCGTCGGCGTCGTCGCTGTCGGTGTTGTTGCTGTCGGTGTTGTTGTCCGCGGCGGCCGCCGGATCGGCGTTCGACTTGTCGCTCGACCGACGGTTCCTGCGGGGCAGTCCCTTGGTCGGTGCGTCGTCCGACTCAGCGGCTTCGGCCTCGGCGGCCTCTGCGGCGGCTTCGGCCGCTTCTGCTTCGGCGGTCAGCGCAGCGAGCTCCGCCTCCAGGTCGTGGACCTCGTCCAGCGGGCTGCGCTCCTCGGCGGCCTTCTTCTTCTTTCGGGACCGGCGACGGGACGCTGGTTTCGGTGACGCCTCAGCCGCTGCGGGCTCTTCGACCGGTTCGACCGTCGCCGCGTCTTCGCTGGTGTCGGTATCCTCGGCGCCCGCCGTACCTGAGTCGTCGACGGTGTCCTCGGTCTCTGAGGCCTGCTCAGCGGTCGCGGCGTCGGTGTCCTCGTCCGCCTCGTCAGCGGAGGTGTCAGCGTCTTCGGCGTCGGGGCCGTCCTCGTCAACCGCGGCGTGGGCTGCGACCTGGCTTTCCTCGACCTCGTTATCGCCCTGGTGATCGTCCTCGTCCGAGGATGCCTGGTCACCGTCGTCCGCTGCGGTCGCATCTGCGGTCTCTTCGGACTCCGCCGAGACCTCGACGACCACTTCGTCGATGTCCTCGCCGCTGGCGGTGTCCTCGCCGCTGTCGGTGTCCTCGGCAACAACCACGTCATCGGCATCGGCTTCGTCGACGTCATCGATTGCGATCTCGGCGTCGTCGACAATCACCTCGGCAGCAGCCACGTCCTCGGCAACAACCACGTCCTCAACGACCTCGTCCTCAGCAGCGACCTCGTCCTCGTCAACGACCACCTCATCGAGGGCGGCTTCGACGTCGATCGGACCGCTGTCGACCACGGACTCGAGCGTCTCGACCGACAGAATGGCCGGTGGGAGCAGAACCCGGGCGATCGTACCGGTCAGTTCCGCCTCGGTGAGACGAACCTCGATGCCGTGGCGTTCGGCAAGACGGCCGACCACGTACAGGCCGAGGAATCGGGTGGGCACCTGGTCGAGCGGCGGCGGATCGGTGATACGGCTGTTGTTGTCCTCCAGCTCGCTGAGCGACATCCCGATGCCTTGATCGGTGATGGTGATCATGTAGCCGTCCCTGGTGACGTGGCCGTTCACCACAACCATGGTCTGGGAGTCGGAGAAGTTGAGCGCATTCTCCAGCAGCTCTGCCAGCAGGTGAGTGACATCGGAGACCACCCGACCGGTGACCATCGCCTCCGCAAGGTGGGCGACTTCGATCCGCTCGTACCCTTCGACCTCACCGAAGGCGGCCCGGACGGTGTTCTCCATCTCGATCGGCTGCGACCACTGGCGTGAGGTCTGGGCACCGGCCAGGGCAAGGAGACTTTCGGCGTTGCGTCGCATCCTGGTGATGATGTTGTCCAGCTCGAAGAGCTCCCGCAGCTTGTCCGGGTCCTCCTCATGCTGCTGCAGCTGGGTCAGCTGGCTGAGGATCCGCTGCAGCAGTTGCTGGTTCCTGCGGCCGAGGTTGACAAACATGTCCGCAACGTTGCGACGGCTCAGCGCCTGTTCGGTGGCCAGGTCGTAGGCGGTGCTCTGCACGTTGTTGAACGCCTCGACCAGCTCACCGATCTCATCCGCCGACTCGATGGGGATCGGCGTGGCAACCGGCAACGCCTCGGTTGTCTCCGCCTCTCTGAGTGCGTTCATCAGCAGCGGCAGCTCGACGTCGGCCACCTCGGACGCCCGGATGAGAAGGGCTTCCAGCGGGCTGGTGATCGAGCGGTACATCACGAAGATCAGACCGGCGAGGACCACGGAGCCGAGAATCGCGAGGAGGGCAAAGAGCGAGCGAATGTCGTTCGCCGATTTCAGCTGGTCCGACACGTCGGCGCTGAGTGCCGTGCCCTGCTCGATGATGGTCTCGGTCCACCGGGCGCGGTAGTCGAGGAGAAGGGTCAACGCTTCCTCCGCGGTCACGGTGACCTCACCCTCGTTCAGGTCATCGAGGGCCCGAACCTGAAGCTCGGTCAGCTGGACCGCACCGTTGGTCTGCAGGACCGAGCTGAACTCGTCGAATCCACCGGCCTCGGCCACACCGACCGCGGTCCGAAGGGTTCCCTCTGCGATGGCAAAGTCGGCCACGACGGATGCGACCGAGTCCTGGTTGAGGTTGCGCTGGTTGGAGAGTTGGAAGTAGGCGATCCAGGCCCACTCCCGCAGCTCCAACGCGTCCACTGCGGTGTGGTTGGCGACCGCGGCGTTACGTGCGGTTGCGGTCGGGTAGTCGTCGGCCCGATCGATCTCTAATGCCTGCAGCTCGATCAACGCAGACCCGTAGAGGCCGGACCGGCCGTCGGTGTCGGTTGATCTGGCCTGGGTGATCTGGTCGGTAACGGTCTGCACCGAGATCGTCGCCGACGGGTCACCAGCCATCTGGTCGGCCAGCGCGGACATCGAACCGTCTGTGCTCTCCTCCGCCGCATCGAGCGCATCCGGCTCCCCGGCGACGGCGAGCAGCCGCTCATTGCCGACGGCGAGCATGGCTTGCTGAACCGACAGGTTCCTGACCACGTCGGCTTCCGCCCGCTCTGCGGTCTCGATCTCCTGGCTCTGGTTCGAGAAACCAAACGCCGCCACCAGGGTGAGTGCCGTAAGCGGGATGGCGATGATGGATACGAGTTTCGATCGGATTCTCACGTGATGACTTTCTGATCTGGGCGGGCGGGAGCGACCGGGCTCCCGGCTGGTAGTGACATCGGCAGACTTGATTCATCGTTGAGCGCACCGGCAGCCGCCGATCGCCGGTCGTTGCGACCGGTCAACGGGTGAACCACTGGTGCAGCTCTTCGTTCGTACTCGTCGGCTCGGCGTGGTAGTAGCCCTGGCTGATTGCGCAACCCAGCTCGGTCACGATGTCCAGCTGGCTCTCGGTCTCGATCCCCTGGGCGGTGGTTTCCAACTTGAGGAGGTCCGCCATCTCGATCAGTGCGCCGACCAGGTTGGCGGCATCGCTGTTGCCGGCGATCTGCCTGATCAGGGCTCGATCGAGCTTCACCGCGTCGTACGGCAGCTGCTGCAGAACCGTCAGGTTGGCGTTGCCGATACCGAAGTCGCCGATCGCGACCCGCGCCCCGCGGGAGACCAGCCGCTTGAGCGAGCGGTGGATGTCCCGGGCCTCGGCGTCCGGACTGGGACTCAGTTCGAGGCCGATCGTGATGTCCTCGTTCTGATCGATGGCGTCGATGATCAACCGGGGGAATTCCGGATGGCTGACGTCGTCGGGAGACACGTTCAGCCACAGCGTCACCGGCCGGAACGTGTCCGGGTTCTCCGACTGGTATCGGCTGATGCCGTCAACCGACTGCTCGAGGACCTGACGGGTCAGCAGGTGGCCGACCCCGGCGTCCTTGGCCAGCGCAACGAACTCGAACGGCGGGACCGGGCCCTTACCCGCCCTGTTCCACCGGGCGAACGCCTCGAGGGCGACGAGCTCGCCGCTCTCCAGGTTGAACGCCGGCTGCAGCGCAGCCTTGATCTGATCGTCGAGCACCGCAGCACGCAAGTCGGATTGCAGGTCGGCCCGGCGTTCCTGCCGCACCCGCTGGTAGGGGTGGAACATCATCGCCGGGTTGCTCTCGTCACACTCCGAGAGCGCGAGGTTGGCGCCGTCGACCAGGAGTTCGGCCGACGGACTCTCGTGGCCGAGCATGGCCGCACCGATCATCGGTGACAGGTGATGGTCGAGACCGTCTACCACGAGCGGCGGGGTCAGGACCTCGATCAGGTGGTTGACGGCGGCCTCGCCGTCTGGCCGACGCCGGACGGACGGGAGGAGAAGCAGCAGCTCCTCGGCGCTGACCACAACAACCTTGATGTTCTCGTGAACGGAGCGGATCCGTTCGAGCAGTTCGTCCGGCAGCTGCCGACCCGCCAGGGCGGTCTGGTCGTGCCCCGGCAGCGGTCTGATCCGGATGCCGGCAACCAGCAGGGTGAGGTCGTCCTGCAGAGCCCGTTCGATCTCAACCTGGAGAACGGACTGGAAGTTGGCCTTGCCGAGGACGGAGGCGGAGAGCTCCTTTGGCGACTGCAGGTCGCCTCGACGAAGCCGCCGAAGGCCGCCGTGAGCTCGAACCGGCTCAACGCCGTGTGTTGTCTGGGTCATGGGATTCCGTCCGTCTAGAGCCGGTCCAGAAGCTGACGGCGTTTGCTGTCGAACTCGGCTTTGGTGATCAGTCCTTCGTCGTACATCTCGTTGAGCGTGGCCAGTGCCTGCTTGACCCTGTCCACGCTGACGCCCTTCTTGCCCGTGCCGGTCGCCCCGGCTCGTCTACGGGGCTTGGATCCACCGGCACCGCGGAAGCTGGCCGGCTTGCGGGCACTCGAACCGGCACCGGGTGCCGGCAGGCTCCCCCGCCGAATAGGACGACCGCGGTACATGACCATCTCTCCGTCAGCAGCCTCGGTCGGAGACTCCTCCTCAGCCGTATCGGCCTGCCGACGGTCCTTCGGTCGCCGTCTTCCGACCGGCTCCCGTTCGAAGGGCTCGGTAGACGGATTCCGCTGTTCCTCCTCAAGCGCGTGGTAGGACTTCAACAGCAGTTCGAGATCTCTCTGCTCTCGTTCTTTGTCTCCGCTCATGTCGGGGCTCCGTTGTCCGGTCGGGATCGGTCGGTGACGGTCAGGGTCGGTCGGGGTGGAAGAGTGTCGGCCACCGACGGATCGCCGAAACGGTCAATCGCCAGGCCGACAGATGATCAGCGGACGGTCAGGTCGTCGAGCAGGCTGTCCAGCTCGTCATCCAGGTCGCCGGAGTCGTAGTCGACGAAGTCGTCGTTGTAGGCCGGGGTGGCGTGCTCGGCCAGGTCGAGACCTGCGGCCTCGACCTCGGGGCTGACCCGCATGAGGTCCAGGCTGTTCAGGATCAGGAACATGGTTCCGGTGGCCACGGCTACAAAGGCACAGATCACCACAACACCGACCGTCTGGCTGACGAGCAGGGAAAGTCCGCCGCCGTACAGGGCACCGGCCGGACCGTCGCCGCCGGGGGCGGCGTCCGGGTCGGCCAGGAAACCAAGGGCGATTGTGCCCCACACACCGCAGAAGAGGTGAACAGGCACGGCGCCGACCGGATCGTCGATCTGGCGGCGGTCCAACAGCAGCACACCGTTGGTGGCGATCACACCGGACACCAGACCGATCAGTGCGGTGCCGAACAGGCTGAGATTGGCCACACCGGCGGTGACACCGACCAGGCCGCCCAGCACGCCGTTACCGATCAGGGTGACATCCGGGGTTTTGATGGTGAGCCAGGAGGCGATCGTTGCACCGATGCCACCGGTGGCACCGCCGAGGGCGGTCATGGCCACGATCATGCCGATCTGAACATCGGCGCCAAGCAGCGAACCGCTGTTGAACCCGAACCAGCCGATGAGAAGGATGAAGACACCGAGAATTGCCATCGGAAGATTGTGGCCGGGGATCGGCAGCGAGTTGCCGTTGGCGTCGAAGCGGCCGATCCGGGGGCCGAGGATGATCGCGCCGACGAGGGCGGCGATGCCGCCGGTGGCGTGCACCACGGTCGAACCGGCGAAGTCGATGAAGGGCGTGTCCATGGTGGACAGCCAGCCCCCACCCCAGGTCCAGCCGACGACGATCGGGTAGATCAGCGTCGAGATACAGACGGCGTAGACGAAGTAGGCCCGGAAACGGACCCGTTCCGCCACCGCACCAGACACGATTGTGGCCGCCGCGGCGGCAAAGCCCATGTTGAAGAACAGGTGGATCGGCATGGTCAGGTTCGGCGCATTGACCGCGGCGTCGAACGGGCCGCCCCACCGCCAGTCGAAGCCCAGATAGCCGGATCCGCTGAATGCGATGTGATAACCGATGAAGGCGAAGCCGGCAGCGCCGACAACAAAGTCCAGGAGGTTCTTGAGCATCATGTGGGCAGCGTTCTTGGCTCTGGTGAGGCCGGCCTCCACCATGGCGAACCCGGCCTGCATGAAGATGACCAGCGCCCCGCAGATGAGCACAAAAGCGTTGTCGACGAGAACCGACGCGTCCTCAACGTTGACCTGCGGCGTCTGGGCCGAAGCCGGTCCGGCCATGAACGCGCCGAGGCCGGCGATTACCGCAGCGCCGACGGTCAGCTTCTTGATGGATCGATGCATGAGAGTGGTGCCTCGCTGATAGCTGTTCTTCCGATTGGTTTGATCGGCGGGCACCGGTCAAAAGTGAGCGGTCCGGCTTCAGGGGCATCGGTCAAACGGCGACAGTCACAAGCACCGCTTGCCGAGCACCGTGGAGTGCGGGCGCTCTCAGGCGGCGAGCAGCTCCAGCTGGGCGTCACAGACGGTTGTTGCGAGGTCCGACCGGTCGCCGGCCCGGCTGAGCAGGATGGCTCCCTCCAGCGCGGACAGGATCAGCCGAGCGGACCGGTCGACGTTCAGCTCGGCCCGGAACGATCCGTCCGCCACTCCAAGCCGGAGCTGATCACGGAGCCACCGGACCTGGTCGTCGAAAAACCCGCCAACTTCCTCCCTGGTCGAGTCGCCGACACCGACCCACTCCGCGCTGACCGCACCGCACAGGCACATCCGGTCCGCCGCGGCGGTGGCGGCGAACAGCTTGGCGTACGCCTGGATGCGGGCCGTCGGTCCGTCGAGCGCCGGGTCGTCGGCGATGACGGCGGCCGACCCGTTGAACTCCTCCCGGTACTGGACCGTGACCGCAGCGACCAGGTCGTCCTTGCGGGGAAAGTGGTGGTGGATCGACGGCGCCTTGATTCCCAGGGTTTTGGCCAGATCGCCGTAGCTGAATCCGTTGACCCCGCCCCGCTGGATCAGGCTCCTGGCCGCAGTCATCACCTCGTCTCGGATCGGCCTGCCGGATGGTCGTGCCATACCGCTACTCTAGCCCTGGAGTCTAGTATTCGATAGACCCTGGGGTCGACGGGCCCGGGTGGAGCACCGCTGTTCGCCTTTGCTGGACGGCGGGAAGGTGACCTACGTGTGGAGACAACCGGCGTGAAGACGAACGGCCACCGGTCACCGGAACGGTTCCCGATCGGCAGCAGGATCACGCTGGCCGAGCTCAGCGATCAGCCGTACCGGGCGCTCGCCTCACTTCGGGCCGCGGAGCCGGTCTCCTGGGTGCCGGCCATCGGCGCCTGGTTGATCACCAGACGGGACCTGGCGATCGAGGCGATGCGGGACGCCGAGCGGTTCACCGTCGACGACCCACGGTTCTCCACCGCAGCGGTTCTCGGGCCGAGCATGCTCTCGGTGGACGGGCCAGAACACGATCGCCACCGGGGCCCGTTCGCCCCGTCGTTCCGACCTGGCATCGTCCGGGAACGGTTCGGTCAGTTCCTCGACGAGGAGGCGGCCCGGCTCGTTGGCCGGTTCGTGGACAACGGGCGGGCCGAGTTGCGAACCGGTCTGGCGGGTCCGCTGGCGGTCAACACGATCACCCGCTTCCTCGGCCTTCGGGATGTCACCACTGACGACGTGCTCGGCTGGTACGGCGGCATCGCAGCGGCGATCACCAAGATCTCCACCGGTGGCGAACTCGATGACGGCGACCGGGCGATCACCGTGCAGATCCACGAGCGGGTCGAGGCCACCCTGGCCGACGCAGCCGGCGACTCCCTCATCAGCCGGGTTGCTGCCGAAGGGGTGCTACAACCGGACGAGCTGGGCGGTGCGGCGGCGGTCCTGATGTTCGGGGCGATCGAGACCGCCGAGGGGATGACCGCCAACGCTCTTTGGCACCTGCTGACCAACCCGTCGGCACTGGCGGCGGTGGCCGATGATCGATCGCTCGTCGCTCAGGCCATCGAGGAGTCCCTGCGGTTGGAGCCGGCGGCCGCGGTTATTGACCGCTACACCACCGACAACGTCGACATCGGCGGCGTGATCATCCCGAAGGGTGACCTGGTCACCATCTCCCTCCTTGGGGCGAACCGGGACCCGGACGTGTTTGACCAGCCGGACCGTTTCGACCTGGCCCGGCCGAACAAGGGGCAGCACGTGACGTTTGTTCACGGGCCGCACGGCTGCCTCGGGCTCCACCTGACAAGGATGGAGACCGCGGCCGCGATCAATGCGATCCTCGACGGCGGACCGAAACTCCGCTTCGACGCGGCGGCCAGTGACGCCCCGGCCGGTCTGATCTTCCGCAAACCGAACGCCGTGGTGGCCCGCTGGGACTGACCCTTGGGCCGATGACCTCAGGCGTTCACCATCCGCGCCCTCAGGCGCCGACCATCAGGTATCCGTCGACCAGCTGCAGCCGGTCGGACCGGGGATCCGGCGGTAGGTCCTTGCCGAACGTCTCGTTGCGCACCTCGCCGATCCACTTGTCGTGCTGGTACTCGTGGTTGATCACCGCGACCAGCAACGTCTTGGCCACGATCCGCAGCTGGGTCGGGGCGCCGACGTTGCCCTCGTCGATCTGGCCGATGCGGTACCTGACCCGCTCGGCAACGGCATCGCGGTAGTCGGTCAAGCGGGCCACGTCCGGCAGGTCGCCCCGGTCGGCCTCGCTGGTGGCGGAGTCCATGAGCCCGTCGAGCTCGGGGTCCGGGCTCGGCTCGGCGGCTGTCAGATTGCGAACCATGAAGTGGGCCACCGCGGGCTGGTGGCCGAGGTGCCAACCGATGGCACTGGAGTTCTCGTCCGGCCGCCACTGGACCTCGTCCGCAGTGAGGTCGGCCCAGAGATCCCTGGTGTAGCTGATGGCCCGTTCGTACTCGGCGAGGAGGTCGTCGATCGTTGCGGTACTCATGGCGTGTGCTGCTTCCTGTTGCGGAGGTCGGTGACGGGCGTGGCCAGGATGGAGGCGACCGCTCGCTCCGCAGCGGCCAACGCCCCCTCGATGTGCCCCGGGCTTTCGGTTGCGGTCTCGGTTGCTGCGAAGTGCAGGCGGCCGTCGGCCACCGGTTCCTGGAACAGACGGTGCCCGTAGGTCTGGTAGGCCGTCAAACGCTCGACGTCCGGCGGTGACGTCCAGCGTTCCCGGCGCCAGTCCTGGATGTGCAGCTCGGTCGGCTCGGCGCCCTCGGGTCCGAAGAGCTCACCGAGCTGGCGACGGACCCTCGACTCGTCGACCGTCGGCGCGCCGACCTCGGTGCCCGGGATAAAACCGAAGATGGCGGCCGGCGTGCCGTCCGGTCCGCTCATGTCATGGATCTCTCGGACCGGGCCGAGGTGGCTGATGGCTGAACCGGAGAGCCCGTCGGCCCGCCAGAACGGTCTCTCGTAGACGGCGACCACCTTGGTCACCGCGCCCATCCAGACCGGCGTGGCGGCCAGCAGGCCGGCGACCCGGTCCGGGAGCGGCGGCGAGAAGTCGAGGTCCGCCGCGGCAAGGGCGGGCGGGACGGCAACGATGACGTGGGACGCGGTCCAGGTCCGGGTTTGGCCGCTGTGGGTGGCGGTGACGGTCACCCACGACTCGGCGGCGACGGAGTCGAGCCCGGCAGTGGCGCCGGTGGTGGTCGCAGCAGAGGCGTCGGTCGTAGCAGCGGCCTCGTCGGTCGTCGCAGTGGTGTCGGTGGTCGTAGCAGTGGTGTCGGTGGCGATGGCGCTCACCGGGGTGCGATAGTGGATCGTGCCGGAGGGGAGGGAGGCTGCCAGACGATCGGCCAGCTCCTGTGCCCCGCCGACGAACCGGCCACTGGTTACGTCGATCGGGTTGCCCTGCAACCGGCGGGCGCCGGAGAGCTCCTGATAGAGCGCATCACCGGCCAGGTGTTGGGCAAAGGCACCGAGGCCGAACCGTTGGAGGAGCGCCGCGACCCGGTGCTCGCCGGGCCAGAACCAGGTTGCCCCCAGATCGATCGGCCGCTCCGTCGTACCGCCGTTCAGCAGCCGCCCGCCCGGACGATCCCGAGCCTCCAGGACCTGAACCGTGCGGCCCGCGTCGATCAACAGGTCGGCCGCCGCCAGTCCGGCCATTCCGGCGCCGATGATCACCGCGTCGGTGGCAACAGCGTCGGTCCGTGCATCCATGTCACCAGCCTACTCCCCGAGTCTAGCAATTACTAGACTCCGACGGATCCGGGTTTCGTCGGGCGGCGCGACCGCCCTGGGATCTCACCGACCTCGAGCTGAATCGCGACCCGGACGACTACTCAGAGCTGCTGTCGCCGACCTGACCGACGGCCTGGGCGAGCACCAGCAGCAGGCCGCACACCATCCAGATCAGACACACGACGATCCCGGTGATAGGACCGACCTGACCGACCGCAATGGCCAGCGTCAGCAGGAGCTGTCCCATCGCGTACAGACCGACCGAGGCGACCGGATACCGCCGACTGCTGACCGCGTCCGCCGCACGGCGCAGTCGGCGGGCCCGCAGGTGACGGAACGGCCAACCGAGATGACCCCGGTCGCCGTCCGCCACCACCGCGCCGGACACCCGGACGGCCGGTGCCGCCGAAGCGCCACCAAGACCATCCGGTTCGATTCGTGCCACGACCTCAGCACCCCCCGTATTCATACAGATCACGGACGGCCTGGTTGTGCCTGGCCACAGCCTGGTTGTGCCGGACTTGGACCTCCCGCTCCTTGGCGGTCTTGAACCGGTCGTCCAGCTGTTCAAGCTCCCGACGCAGTTCGCCGATCTGCCGCAGCTGGCTCCGCTGGCCGTTCAGCACCGCCACGATCAGGACCGAGAGAAAGACGGCGACAACCAGTAGGTAAACAACAACGATAAAGACTGGCAGCATCTTGGACCTCCCTCAGGCAATCAGGTCCCTCGGGAACCAGATCCGTCTGCGGTGGTCATGCTTCGTTGCGTGTCACCCGGTCGGAATCTTCCGATGGGACTGACCGTGATCGTAATACAACGATGTTGCGCTGCCTAATGCGCGATGCAGATACACCCATGTGCATTGTGAATCTTCGTGATTCTCGTGCGCACGGCTGCGAGAATCATTCGAATTCACGATGCGGGTGTCATGCACCACTGCTAGGGTGCGCACACGGAGGAGAGACCTGGAGATGGCCGACACGCAAAACCCCTTCGTCGAGGCACTGTCGGCTCACGACGGGCCGACGCTTCGTGACGCCTTCGAGCGGGCAAATGCCCGAGCCGACCACAAACTCCACCGCACAACGCTCACCAGATGGCTCGACGGCTCGGTCCCGAACGACGGTGCCTTCGTAAAGCTCCTGGCCGAGGAGCTGCGGGACGACGGACTCTTCAGCGCCTGGGAAACGGCTCGCGGCAGGAAGGCCCCGTCCGGCCACCGTTCCGTGGTCACCCGTTTCGACGGCCTCTCCCCCGAAGACCGCAAGAAGGCATACGCCGAGATCCGCCGGTCATACCTGACGAC
>JBCCGJ010000068.1:0-19722 GCA_039029335.1 Actinomycetota bacterium
CTCGGCGATGGCGCAACAAGCGGGGTCACCGTGCTGTGTGAGGACACGTCGATCAGCACCTGGCAGAACGTGGCCAACACGATGGACCTGGTGGCGGACGCGTCGGCGGTGGTACTGGTGTCGGATCCGCTGCACGCCGCCAGGGCCAGGGCCTACTGGCTCCGTCAGCGGCCGGAGGACACCGACCGGGTCGAGGTGACGGACCAATCCGGTCTGCTGGACCACTGGTGGTTGCAGGTGCCGACCGCCGTCCGAGAGGTCGCCAGAGCGGTGTTCGACCTGGTCAGGACCGGACGTAGACGGCCGTGAGTTGACTCGCCCCGCCTGCCGCGCGGCACGACCCGTCACGGACGTTCAAGTGTCTGGCGATCCCTGCGGCCGTGGCGGCCACCGGGCCTACCTGGCCCAGACGCCGGACTCGTTGCTGCGGAAGCCGAGCGCCCGGTACGTGGCGTCCACCAGGGACTGACCCCGTTCGTTGAGGAGCACGCCGGGGCCCATCCGGTTCATCGTGTAGCCGAAGGCCAGTACGACGTCCGGGTCGGCGAACCCGATCGATCCGCCGGCACCGACGTGGCCGAACGCCGCCGAGGACAGGATCACGCTGTCCCGATCCCCGGTTCGACGACGGCGGTTGTCCATCGATTTCATGTACCCGAGGCTGAACCGGGTCGGCAGGAGCAGCGTGGCGTCCCGGCCGGACGCCACCGACACGTCGGCCATGCCGGCCACCGTGTCCGAGGACACCAGCCCGTCGCCCCCGGCGGCCAGTGGCCGATACATCCTGGCCAGCCCCCTTGCGTTGGTGATACCACCGCCGGCGCCGATCTCGGCCCGGTGCACGGCAGGGTCGTTCGCTTCGAACCCGCCGGAGTTCATCCACGCCAGGCGCGGCAGGGACAGCGGATCGGACAGCAGCGTCTTGGTGAACTCACTCAGCTCTTCGCGGTTGACGCTGGGAGCGATCACCTTGCAAACCCGGTCGGCCGCCTCCTCGGGCAATCCGATGTAGAACTCGGCTCCCAGCGGTCCGGCGACCTCTTCGGCGAAGAACGTCCCGAGGGACCGGCCGGACACCCGACGGACCAGTTCGCCGACGGTCCAGCCGAACGTGAGCATGTGGTAGCCGTTACTCGTACCGGGTTCCCACCACGGTTCCTGGGCCTCCAGGTACCGGCACATCCGCTCCCAGTCCGTACACGTCCCCGGCTCCAACCGCTCCGAGATCGCCGGCACCCCGACCGAATGGTTCAGCATCATGCGGACCGTGGCCCGCTCCTTGCCGTTCGTTGCGAACTCCGGCCAGTACTCGGCAACCGGCGCGTCGAGGTCGAGCATGCCTCGATCGACCAGCAGGTGGGCACACAGCGCGGTGGCCCCCTTTGTACAGGAGAAGACGATGGTCATCGTGTCCTCGGCCCATGGCGTGCCGTCCCGATCCGTCGTGCCTCCCCACAGGTCAACCACCGGTTCGCCGTCCACCAGCACGTGGAGCGACGCGCCCACCTCACCCCGTTCCGCGAAGTTCCGCCGGAACGCCTCGCCGACCTCCCGGAATGCGTCGCTGCAGGTGCCGGAGATCGGGGTTCGGTCCGCCCGTTCGGTCATGCTCACGGCTCAGATCATTGCCGACGGGCGTCCGCTCGGCCAACCGCCGGTCACAACGCCCGATCCGGTGTGTCGTCGTCCCGGTCCAGGGTGGCCAACGTCGACGGCTTCGACGCCAGATAGAGGGCGAAGAGCAGCAGGAAGGTGCCGGAACCGATCACTGTCACCTGCGGACCGATCAAGTCGGCGAGGATGCCCTGGACCAGGGAGCCGACCGGGAAGGCAAGGGTGAAGCTCATGACCCTGGCCGACATCACCCGCCCCCGCATCTCGTCGGCGACGATCAACTGCATGGAGGTGTTGGTGGTGGCGATGACCAGCAGGAACCCGGCGCCGACCAGTAGCAACGCAAGCAGACCGAGCGGCCAGTTCGGGGCAAGACCGAACCCCATGACCGCCAGTGCATACGCCGGCAGACCGAACCGGACAACCGCTGAGCGGGGGATCTTGTTGTCCCAGCTGGACAGCCACGGAGCGACCAGCACCGCCCCGGTGCCGACCGCGGCGGCGAGTACACCGACCACCCGTGGGCCCGCGTTGTACACCTCGTCGGCGAAGACAACGGTGAACTGGGTCACCGGGTTGCCGAAGAAGGCCACCAGCACGGCGCAGACGATGCCGACCATCATCCCGGTCCGCCGACGGATGTAGTCGATCGCGCTGCCGAACCCGGCCAGCAGGCCTTCGACCGGAACGGGCCGTGGGGCGGACGGCTCCGGCCGAACCACCCACAGCACGGCGATCACCGCGAGGAAGGACAGCGCGTTCAGCAGAAACGCCGCCCCCGGACCAGCGGTGGCCAGCAGCACACCGGCCAGGGCCGGCCCGAACGCCCGTGACGCGTTGAACTGGGTGGAGTTGAGGGTGATGGCCGACGCCAGGTCGTCCTTCGGAACCAGCGACGGTACAAAAGCCTGCCAGCTGGGGATCATGAACCCGCTGAAGATGCCGGTCAGGGCGGTCAGTCCCAGGATGAGGTACGGATCGCGGTAGTCGGCCGCCCAGGTCGCCCAGAGGGCGACGGCGGTGATGGCAAGCGCCAGCTGGGTGGCCAGCAGCAGCAACCGACGGTCCACCCGGTCGGCCAGGGTCCCCCCGACCGGCCCGAGGAGGAACGCCGGGATGAACTGGGCGAATCCGGCGAGGCCGACCCAGAGCGCCTGATCGGTGAGCTCGAACAGCACAAACGGAACGGTCAGATTCTGCAGCCAGTTCCCGGAGTTGGACGCCAACGCCCCGACAAAGAAGAGCCGGAAATTGCGATGCCGGAGGGCCCGCATCCCGTGACGAAGGCCGGTTGGAGCTGACGCGGCGGGCCCGGTCCCACCCGGACCACCGACGTTCTGCAGCTTCGGTTGGTCCGACTGTGTACTCAAAGAATCACCATTCGGCGTTCGACCCTACCAACATCGGGCGGCTGTCAATGCGGGGGCGATGCGGGCCGTCCGGTCCGCCCGGAACCCGGGCTCGAACTCGCACCCCCGGGACGGCCGGTGGGATGATGACCCGGTGCAGTTCACACCGACCGAATTGACCAACGAAGAACTGGCGCTCCAGGCCGAGGTCCGGAACTTCCTGGCCGACGAGCTCCCAGCAGGCAGCTACGACAGGGCGCTCGGCATGGGGGCGCCGAAGGACGCCGCCTTCTCCAAGAAGCTTGCCGCCAGAGGGTGGCTCGGCATGGCGCTGCCAAAACAGTACGGCGGCCACGACCGAACCGCGGTCGACCGGTTCATCGTTGTCGAGGAGTTGCTGAGCCACGGCGCCCCGATCGGCTACCACTGGGTCGCCGACCGCCAGACCGGTTCGATCATCAACAAGTTCGGCACCGAGGAACAGCGGGAGCGGTTTCTGCCGCCGATCTGCCGGGGCGAACTGGGGTTCTCCATCGGCATGAGCGAGCCGGACAGCGGCAGCGACCTGGCCTCGGTCGGCACCAGGGGCACCAGGGCGGACGGCGGCTGGCTGCTCAACGGCACCAAGGTATGGACCAGCGGGGCCCACGAGAACGATTGGTTCGTCGTGCTCTGCCGGACCGCACCGCTTGAGGACGGCAACAAGCATCAGGGCCTCAGCCAGTTCCTGGTCGATCTGGCCTCCCCCGGCCTGGAGATAAACGGCATCCCGTTCCTCGACGGGTCGCCGGGGTTCAACGAGGTGGTTATGACCGACGTGTTCGTTCCCGACGAGCTGGTCCTCGGTGAGCTCGGCATGGGGTGGGCCCAGAACACCTCCGAGCTGGCCTACGAGCGGGGCGGCCCGGACCGGTGGCTCAGCACCTACGGCATCGTTGAGGAGTTCCTCCGGGAGCAGGCCGGCTCGCCACTCGGTGATCGGGCCAGGGAGATGCTTGGCGATGTCACCGCCCGGTGGTGGGGGCTGCGGAACCTCTCGCTGTCGGTGGCGAGGATGATCGACGAAGGGCAGGCGCCATCGGTCGAGTCGTCGCTGGTCAAGGAGATGGGCACCCGTTTCGAGCAGGACGTCCTGCAGAAGGTGTTGGAGCTGATCGACCTTGAGCCGTCACCGCAGGCGGCCGGGCTGTTCGAACGGATGGCGGCCGCCGCGGTGCTGACCGGCCCGTCGTTCACCATCCGGGGCGGCACGATCGAAATACTCCGCTCCGTTGCGTCGAAAGGACTGCGGGCATGACCGACAGTACCGACAGCCGGTTCCACGTCGACGATCTGCTGCGCGACAGTGCAACAAACCTCTTCGCCTCCACCTGCGGGTTCGATGCGGTGCAGGCAGCCGAAGGCGTCGGCTGGGCACCGGAGATCTGGGATGCGGTTGCCGGCGCCGGGTTCACCAGAATCGGTCTGCCGGAGGAGGCGGACGGCTCCGGCGGCTCGCTCCTCGATGCCGCCGAAGTCCTGCGGATCGCCGGCTCCTATGCCGCGCCCATCCCGCTGGCCGAGACGTCGATGCTCGGCGGGTGGCTGCTGACCACTGCGGGCCTCGCCCTGCCGGACGGACCGGTAACGGTTGCGCCCGGCGTCGCCGAAGACTCGATCGGGGTGACCGGGAACGACGACGGGTCGGTGACCGTCACCGGCTCGGCGGGCCGTGTGCCGTGGGCCGCCCAGGCCGACATAGTCGTGTTGGTGGCCGACGTCGACGGCGTGCCCACCGTTGTGGCGATTGACCCCAACGCCGACGGGGTCACCACCGACGGCACAACAAATGTGGCCGGCGAACCCCGACCGACCGTCTCCGTTGACTCGGTGACCGTCCCCGCCGATCGGGTGGTTGCCATGACCGACCGCCCCAACCTGGCTGAGGGGCTGCGGCTGCGGGGGGCGTTGACCCGGACCATGCTCATGGCCGGAGCCCTCGACGCAATGAGCAGGCTGACCGTCGAATACACCGACCAGCGTCAGCAGTTCGGCAGGCCGGTCTCCCGGTTCCAGGCGGTCCAGCAACACCTGGTCTGGGGCGCCCAGGACGCGGCGATCGCCAACATGACCGCCCAGGTCGCCGCGGCGAAGGCGGCGGACGGGGTGCTGGCCGCCCGGTTCGAGATCGCCGCCGCTCGAACCGTGGCCAACGAATGCGCCAGCACCGCCACCCGGTGGGCCCACCAGGCCCACGGGGCCATGGGCATGACCCAGGAGTACGCGCTCCACCATCTGTCTCGCAGGCTGTGGGCGTGGCGGCACGAGTACAACACACCTGGTGAATGGGCGTCGATCGTTGGTGGCATGGCCGAGGCAGCCGGGCCGGACGGCCTGTACCCGCTGATCGCATCCTGACCCGGGCGGCGGGCGCCGCGTTTCTATACTCGCTCCGTGGGCTATCAATCGAGACGTTGGGTCGACCGGGTTCTGATCGGCGGCGCCGGTCTTGTGTTCGGAGGAGTCGGGGCGATCGCGGCCGCCGGCGGTGATGGCGAGCGGATCACCCGCTATGCCGCGTCGGCCACGGTCGACGAGACCGGACAGGCCGCAGTGGCCGAGGTCATCGAGTTCGACTTCGGGCCGTCGGAACGACGGGGCATCTTCCGCGACGTGCCGGGTCTCGAACCCGACGCACCGATCACCGTCGAGTCCGCAACCGCACCGGACCAATTCATCGTCGAGCCGTTCGGATTCGAGACCAGGGTTCGTATCGGTGATCCGAACGTCACCATCAGCGGCCGGCACCGGTATGCCATCAACTACCCGGTGGACGTCGGCCAGAAAGGCAACCGCATCTCGTGGAACGCGGTCGGGGCGGACTGGGACGTCGGCATGTCCAACGTCGAGTTGTCCCTTGCCGCGGGGAACGAACTGTTGGACGTCCGGTGTTCCAGCGGTGAGATCGGAACCTGGGACGGGTGCACCGCCGAACAGCCGGAGCCGGGCCTGCTGGTGGTCACCGTCGACTCCCTGTCGTCGAACGAAGGGGTGACGATCTCCGCCCTCCGGGGCGACCCGCTCGGCGCCGCCCCTGCCAACCCGGCGCTCCCGGACCTGGCCGCCGAGGATCCCGGCACCGGTGTCCTCGCACCGGCCGCCGCCGCGCTGGTCGCCGCACTGGGCGCCGGGTCCGCCGTGTCGGTCGCCACCCGCCGGGCGGGTCGGGAGTTGATCTGGGCCGGTGGAGCGGCCGATGCGGCGTACGGGCCCCGCTCGGACGAGGAATATCCGGTGCGGGTGGTCGATCAGGCCGAGCTGAGCCAGCTGGCCAGCACCGAGTTCGCCCCGCCGAACAACATCTCGGCCTGGCAGGGCGGCATCCTCTTCGCCGAGAAGCTGACCGCCGACCACAAAGTGGCCTGGCTGCTGGAGCGGGCGATCACCAACGAGGTGGCGATCGAAGGCACCGAGGACGACCTGACCCTCCGACGGTTGACCGTCGACACACCGAACGGCGCGCTGCTGGACGGCCTGTTCGGCGGGCGGACCAGCGTCCACCTTGGCACGTACGACAAGCAGTTCGCGGCCGGCTGGTCGTCGCTCGGGGACGAACTCGGCCGATGGCTCGATCATTCCCCGTACTGGGACCCGACCGGCGACCAGCGGAGGAAACGGGCGATCGGGTTCGGGATCCCGCTGCTGATCCTCGGCATCGTCGGGACGATCGTCTTCTCGGTGGTGGCCAACCGGGTCGGGGTGCCGTGGCTGGCCGGGGTACTCCTCGGCGGCGGTGTTGCCGGTGCCGGGTATGCGATGTTGCAGCGGGCGTGGGAGCTCCGGGTCAGGACACCGGCGGGAAGCGGGATGTGGATCCTGATCGAGTCGTTCCGCCGGTTCATCAACGGGTCGGACGCCCAGCACGTGAGTGACGCCGCCAGACGGGGCGTCCTGCTGGATTACACCGCCTGGGCGGTGGCCCTCGACGAGGTCGACCGCTGGTCCGACGCCATCAAGAGCGCCGACCTGGACGACACCGTCGCCCCGCAGGCCATCTACTACAGCAACATGGCGCCCCACCTGGCGGTTGCCACCCTTTCGGCCGCCACGGCGCCGTCGTCCAGCGGTGGTGGTGGCGGCGGTGGCAGCGTCGGCGGTGGTGGAGGCGGCGGGGGCGGCGGTTCCTGGTAGCCGTAACGCTCGATTCAGGTTTCGAATCCATGACAGAACGGCGGGGGCCACGCTGAAACAAGCGGTTTGTACCCACCCGACCCTTCCAAAAGCCGATCCTGTCGTATCGTTTTCCCGGTGGACCTTGGTATTGGTGGGCTTGGCCACGCGACGGAAATCGGCGCCGGCGCTTCAGCGGTGGTGTACCGGGCGCGCCAGCTCAGCCTGGATCGTGAGGTCGCGGTCAAGGTCCTGAGCGCCACGGACGAGGCGTTTGTCCGCCGATTCCATCGGGAGGCGATGACTCTCGGCAAGCTCAGTCTCAACCCGGGGATCGTCACCGTGCACGGCACCGGCGTGACCGAATCCGGTCACCCCTACCTGATCCTCGAACTGTGCGAGTCCTCGGTCCTGGATCACCTGAAAACCGAGGGCCGCTTCGAACCGATGGACGCCTGTCGTGTCGGGGCCCAGGTGGCGGACGCGGTCAGCGACGCCCACAGCAACGGCGTGATCCATCGGGACATCAAACCGGGCAACCTGCTGCGGTCCCAGAACGGTCGATACCTGATCACCGACTTCGGCATCGCCACGGTTCGGGGCTCGACCCTCGGGCAAACGGACTCCATCGGCTTCACCGCGGGCTATGTGGCGCCGGAGACGCTCCGGGGTGAGGAGGCGGGCACACCGTCGGACGTGTACGCCCTCGGCGCCACCCTCTTCCACATGCTGTCCGGTCACCCGCCATTCGTCGACCAGAGCGGCAATTCAAACCTCCTTGCGCTGGCCCAGCGGGTCATCAACGATCCGGTCCCGGACCTTCGGCCCTACGGTGTCCCGGACGACGTGTGCCGGATCGTCGAGGCGGCCATGGCCAAACACCCCCAGGACCGTCCGACCGCGGCCCAACTCCGGGATCAACTGCAGGCGGTGGTCAACGGCGGCGCAACGATCAACGTGAGGCCGGCTCCGGCTGACCCTACGTTCCAACAGCCCGCGTCGCAGCAGACGGCGGCGCTGTCCGCAACGGACATCGGCGGGTTGGCGCCGCCGAGCCCGGCTGCCGGTCAGGCCGGGTTCACCCAGTCAGACCCCGCACCGGTCCCCGTCGGTGGTGTGCCGCCCGCTCCGTCGACCGGTTTGCCGGTGCCCCCACCGGTCAACGGCGGGTACGCCGGCCAGGCCGACCAGACGGCCATCCACCAGGATGCCCAGGTTCCCCACCCGGGTACCGTTCACGCCGGCGCTGCCGGTGTCGGCGGCGGCGGGGCTGTTGGCGGGGGCGGCCTCCTCGGGGACCAGGGTGCGGCGGTGCCGCCGGGCCACGTCAACTATCCGCTGCCCCCGCACAGCGACGACGGTCCGCCGTGGACGTTGATTCTTCTCGGGGCGCTGGCCACCATCGTTCTGGTCCTGGCCGGTGTCGCAGTATTGCTCAACCTTTCCGGCAACGACGACGGTGTGGCAGCCACGGACACCGAGCCGGACTCCCCAACCACAAACGAGGATGCGTCGGAGGGCGGTGCGGGCGGCTCCGACTCCGGCGGCGTTGCCAACTCCCTGCCGGAGAACTCCTCAACCACCGTCGTCGAGGCGGAGGTCGCCGCCGTGCCCGATCTGACCGGCTTCACCGAGGCCGCCGCCAGAGCGGCGCTGATCGACGACGGTTTTGAGGTGCTGGTCCAGGAGCGGAACTCCACAGTGGCCGCCGCGGGTACCGTCGTCGCCCAGGAACCCGCCGCCGGTACCGAGGAGACCGTCGGTTCGGTGGTCGTGATCTTCATCGCGGTCGAGCCGGAGGTCGAAACCGTCACGGTGCCGGCGTTGGCCGGATTGACCGAAGCGGCGGCAACGGCGGCCCTCGCCGACCTCGGTCTGACCGTCGGCGTTCCGATCCGGGAGTTCAACGACGAGGTGGCGGACGGCAACGTCATCCGATCCGCCCCGGACAGCGGCACGGCCGTCGAGCCGGATTCGGAAGTGGTGCTTGTCGTCTCCCAGGGTGTCGCCCCGCCGACCTGCGCAGAACTCGTCGACCTCTCCGAGACCGCGGCCACCGCCAGGATCGAAGCCGCCGGTCTGACCGCGCAGGTGCAGCGACAGGAGAGCGAGGCCGAACCGGAGGGCGAGGTGCTCAGCTGCGAGGTGAACGAGACCACCATCAGCCTGGTCGTCTCCGACGGGCCGGACATCTGTGGTGTTGTCACCGGGATGCAGCTTGCGGCGGGGACCGCGGCACTCGAGGACAGGGGCTACACGGTCACCGCGGAAGCCGTCGTCCGACCGGCGCTGCCCGCCGGTGAGATCATCACCTGTACAAAGCAGGACACCACCGCAACCATCACCTACGCGGCAGGCCTGCCGACCGAGTGCCCGACCGGCGTGATCGGGGCCACCGCGGCGGCCGCAAGGACGCTGCTCGAGGAAGCCGGCTTCAGCAACATAACGGCCGAACTCGAAGCCAACGACACGGCCCCGGACGGTGACGTCTTCGCCTGTGACGTTGCCGGTGAGGCGGTGACCATCAAGGTGTCGACCGGTCCCGCCGTGAAGACGGGCAGGCTGACCGTGACCGTTGGTGACCTGGAGGTCGAGGGTGACTGCGCCGGCGAGGGCCTGCAACCGGACCTCTACGGCAACATCGGCATCGAGTACCGGGGTGACCAGGAGGCGGTCTGGGACAACCGCGGCAGACTGCAGGCGCTGACCCCGAACGCGACCGGGGTGCTCGACCTCGACGAGACCGTGACCTGGAACAACGTGGAGACCGGCGGTGACCTCACCATCGGTTGGAACATCCGGGACGTGGACCGGATCCTCCAACCGGGCGACGAGGACAACACCGACGACGACGTGTCCATGGTGGTCCGGACGATTCAGCTGACCGATGCGGACCGGGCCTGGCGTCCGCCGAGCGACAACAACGACCCCTGCACCATCCGGATCAACCTCGCCATCGCCTGGACGAACCTCAGCGACCAGCCCTAGCGGCCACCTGCCACCCGGTCCCGGGCCCGGGCCGCACGATCAGTCGCCGATCATCTCCCGAAGCTGGCTGATGGTCTGGGCCTGGTCCTGGCCCGGCGCGATATTGACGTTCAGGACCGTCACGCCGGCCTCCTTCCACACACCCAGCCGCTCCTTCACCATCGACGGCGGGCCGACCAGGCTGGACCGCTCAAGGAAGTCCCGAGGAACCGCGGCCGCGGCTTCGGCCTTGTGACCGTCCAGGTACAGGTCCTGGATCTCCACGGCTTCCTTCTCATAGCCGTATTTCTTGGCGATCGTGTTGTAGAAGTTCTTGTCCCTGGCCCCCATGCCACCCCAGTAGAGGGCGGTGCTCGGCCGACCGAGATCGAGGACCGGATCCGCGCCGTCGCCGACGAACTCCTCCCCGATGGCCACGGTGGTGCCTGCGCCGATCTCCAGCCGGCCCAGCTCTGGGTCCCGTTTGGCCGTCCCGGCCTTGAGATCGTCCCCCCAGACCCGCTGGAACTCGTCCGGGACAAAAAACACCGGGAGCCAGCCGTCCGCCGACTGGGCGGTGGCCTTCACCGACAGCGGCATGAGCGACGCCCACCAGATCGGGATCTCGCTCCTGACCGGGTGGTTGATCAGCTTAAGCGGTTTGCCGAGCCCGGTTCCCTGCCCCTCCGGCAGCGGCACGGTGACGGTCTTGCCGTCGTAGACCACCGGCTCCCGCCGCAGGGTCATACGGACGACGTCGATGTACTCCCTGATCCTGGCCATCGGCTTTTCGTACGGCACACCGTGGAACCCCTCGATGACCTGCGGACCGCTGGCCCCGAGGCCGAGGATGAACCGACCGTTGGAGACCATGTCAAGACCCGCAGCGGTCTGGGCGACCGCCGAGGCGGTCCGGGAGTAGACGTTGAGGATGCCCGAGCCGATCTCGATCCGGTTGGTCTTCGCCGCCAGATAACCGATCTGGCTGACCGCATCGACGCTGTAGGCCTCGGCGACCCACACCACGTCGAGTCCGGCCTGCTCAAGCTCCACGACCTGCTCGACCGACTTGGCGAAGTCCCCGACGTAGTTGATGCTCGTTCCCAGTTTCATGGATCGCAGGGTAGTGGGTACCCGGTGCGGTTCTCGAACTGGGCAATCGGGACGGGACGCCGACGATCTTCGGCCGACCGGGCGGCCGTTGTAGGATCACCAGCCATGGTTTCTGAGATCTTCGATCCGAGCGTCTGGGACGAGGTCCCCGGCTTTGACTTCACCGACATCACCTATCACCGGGCCAAGGACGTCGGCGCGGTACGGGTGGCGTTCGACCGGCCGGACGTCCGCAACGCCTTTCGACCCCACACCGTCGACGAGCTGTACCGGGCGCTCGACCACGCCAGGCAGACCAGCGACGTCGGTTGTGTTCTTCTGACCGGCAACGGGCCGAGCAGCAAGGACGGCGGTTGGGCGTTCTGCTCCGGTGGCGATCAACGCATCCGGGGTAAGGACGGCTACCGGTACACCGTCGATGACGGCGAGGACGTCGCCGACGTCGACCCGGCCCGCAGTGGCAGGCTCCACATCCTGGAGGTGCAGAGGCTGATCCGGTTCATGCCGAAGGTGGTCGTCGCCGTGGTGCCCGGCTGGGCGGCCGGCGGTGGACACAGTCTGCACGTCGTGTCCGACCTCACCCTGGCCAGCGAGGAGCATGCCCGCTTCAAGCAGACCGACACCGACGTCGCCAGCTTCGACGGCGGGTTCGGCTCCGCCTACCTGGCCAAGCAGGTCGGCCAGAAGATCGCCAGGGAGATCTTTTTCCTCGGCAGGACCTACACGGCGGCCGAGGCCAAGGCCCAGGGGGTGGTCAACGCGGTCGTCCCCCACGCGGAGTTGGAGGCCGAGGCGCTGCAGTGGGCCAGGGAGATCTGTTCCAAGAGCCCGACCGGACAGCGGATGTCCAAGTTCGCGTTCAACTTGATCGACGACGGCCTTGTCGGTCAGCAGGTGTTCGCCGGTGAGGCCACCCGGCTTGCGTACATGACGGACGAGGCCGTCGAAGGACGCGACTCGTTCCTGGAGAAGCGGGACCCGGACTGGTCACGGTTCCCCTGGTACTACTGATTCAGAGCGTCTCATCCGCCGCGGCTGTTCGCCCGGTCAACCAGGGCCTCCGCCATGTGCTCGAGTGCGGTACGGGCGTTCAACAGCCTGCCCCGGCGCTCGGCCTCGGGGTCAAGCGGCTCGTCAGCAACCGTCGGATCGAGCAGCGAGCGGGACAGCTCGATGTCCAGTAGATCCGGTCTGCTGAGGTAACCCCGGATCTGCGCCGCCCGATCGAGCTCACCAACCGCGTGCAGCGCGTTGATGAAGTCCACCGCGGCGGCCTTGGTCATGTAGAAGTTCCTGCTGTCCAGCAGATTTTCGATGTGCTGGGACAGGAACTCCATGGCCTGCTCCGGTCTGCCGCGGCGAATGGCCGATCTGGCCTGCATTGCGTCATCGATGCCGAGCGTCCGGTCCGGGGTGTCGATCGCCGCCGCCTCGTCGAACAGAACCTCGGCCCGCTCCTCATCACCCTGGAGCAACGCCGAATACGCCAGCATGGCGATACAGAAGGTGAGCACGGTTGGTGGACCGTTGACCTCGTAGTGGGCCCGCTCTTCATTGGCGAACGCATCGACCTCATCGAACCGCCCCCAACTGATCAACGACTGACCCCGACCACCCATTCGGATCAGACCGGCGGTGTACCGGTCTCCCCGATCCTCGGCGAGTGCAGACGCGGCCGGCCAGGTGGTCGCCAGGGCATCCGGGTCCTCATAGAGAAACGCCCGCCCGTACGCCACCCACGGGTGATCCGCCGCACCGTGGTGGGCCACCAGCCGGTCGAATGCGTCATGGTTCTGTTCGATCGTGTGACGGTGCGCCGACCACATCAGGGCGAACGGGACGAGGTCCTCATCATCGCTCTGGCCGCCCTCGGTCCGATCGGCGGAGATCGGGATCTCCAGCAGCCGCTCCAACCAGTCACCGATCTCGGTCCTGGCCCGGAGCAGGATCTCCGGTGCGATCGGCCGAACAAGGGCAAGAGCCAGCGAACGATCACCGACGGCACAGGCCCAGTCGAACCCCGCTCGCAGATTCGGCCACAGCTCGGTGAGCCGGGCCACTGCGGCAACCTCCCCCTGGCCTCGCAGACCGTCACCGGTGGCCTGTACCTCCTCGAGGCACCAGTGGGCGTGGCGGGCGGCGATGAGATCGGTGTTGCCCGCGTCGGACAGGCACTCCGCCCCGAACTGGCGCATCGTCTCCAGCAGCCGGAAGCGTCTACCGAACGGTCCGGACTCCACGATCAGCATCGAGCGGTCGACCAGCCCACCCAGCAGATCGCCGACATCGTGATCGAACGCATCGGTGCGGTGGTGAGCGGGGGTGGCTCCGGGCTCCGGAGCGGAGACGCCACCGTCGACCGCGGCGGCGATCGGTGCGCCCGGGCCGTCCGCCACCTGGGTGGCGGCCGCCAGGTCGAAGGTCCCGGCGAACACCGAAAGGCGGCGGAACAGGACCTGCTCGGCCGGGTCCAGCAGGTCGTAGGACCACTGCACGGTGGCCCGGAGGGTCCGGTGCCGTTCCACGCTCCCCCGGCGGCCGCCGCTGAGCAGCCGGAGCCGATCGTCGAGCCGGTCGATCAGGTCCGCAGGCGACAGGGTCTTGATCCTGGCCGCCGCAAGCTCGATGGCCAACGGCACCCCGTCGAGCCGGCGACAGATCTCGGCGATCCGGTCCCGGTCGTCTGCGGGGTCGAACGACGGGGCGGCCGCCCGGGCCCGCTCGATGAACAGGTCGACGCCGGCACCCTCCGGTTCGAGGGGCCGGACCACCATGAGTTGCTCGCCGGGGACACCGAGACCCTCCCGCGAGGTGACCAGGATCCGCAGCCGGGGGCAGGATTCCTGCAGTGCGGCCGCCAGCTCCGCCGCACCGTCCACCACGTGCTCGCAGTTGTCCAGCACGATCAGGCTCTGCCTGGTGGCCAGCGATGCTGCGATCGACCCGACGGGCCCCTTTGTCGGATCTTCCCGTGTCTCCAGGACCGCGGCCACAGCCCGGGGCACGTCATCCGACGAGGCGATGCCGGCCAGCTCGACCAGCCAGGCGCCGTCGGGGAAGTCCTCCTGGCTGACCCTGGCCGCCGTCACCGCAAGCCGGGTCTTGCCGATACCGCCCGGCCCTATGAGCGTGAGAACGGGCGTGTCAACCAGTGCGGCGGCGATGGCCTCGAGGTCCCCGTCACGCCCGAGTATGGGCCCGAGCCGCCGCGGCAGGTTGCCGCGGCGGGACTCCTCGGTTCGCAGTGGCGGATGATCGCCGTGACCGAGCTGCAGGATCCGCCGATCGGTCAGGACCTGGTCCAACCGATAGGTGCCGAGCGGCACCAGAACCGTCGAGTCGTCGAGCAGGGCGGCGGTCGTCGACGACAGCAGCGTCTGGCCGGGGTGGCCGACGGCGGCGAGAGCGGCGGCCACGTTGACGGCCGGACCGAAGTAGCCGGGCCCCCGATCCTCGGTCTCACCGGTGTTCACGCCGATCCGGACACCGAGACCGCCGGCCTGGGTGTCCGTTCCCTCCGCAACGATCGTCTGGAGTTCGACCGCCCATCGGCAGGCCTCGCTCGGCCGATCGAAGGCAACACCGAACGACTCGCCGCTCACGTTGAAGACGTGCCCACCGAGCCCCTCGGCCGTGGACCGGACGCGATCCTCGATCCAGGTCAACGCCCGGTTGAGTTCGTTGCGATGCGTTGCCCACAGCTCGACGAGGCCGGTGACGTCGGCGAAGGCAAGCGTCACCGTTCCGGTCGGTGGGACCACAGCTGGTCCCGGCGGCGGCTGCGTGGCCCCGAGCCGTTCGTCCTGGTCGAGGATCGACGCCTCCAACTCACGGAGCCTCGGGCCGGGTTCAACGCCGAGGTGATCGACCAGCTGACGCCTGGCCCGGCCGTATGCCGCCAGTGCGTCGGCCTGCCTGCCCACTCGGTAGAGGGCGGTCATCAGCAGCGCCCACAGTCCCTCTCGGAACGGATGGTCGGCGGTCAGCTCGGTCAGGCGGCCGATCGCTGCGCCTGCGTTGTGATCGACCTGGTCCGTCAGCTCGCTTTCGAGGGCGCCGAGCCACTGCTCGGTCAGACCGTCGATGACGGGCCCGAACCCGCCATCGACCAGGCCGGTGAGCGGCGGGCCCTGCCACTCCTCCAGTGCCGCCGCCGGTTCGGCGGCCGCCAGGCACCGCTGGAACCGGACAACGTCGACCGCGGCGGGCGACAGCTCGAGCCGATATGCCGTCCCGGTTCTGGTGATCGTGTCGTGACCGAGGCCCTTGCGAAGCCTGGTCACGTAGGACTGAAGGGTTTTCTCCGCGGTTCGAGGCGGCGCGGCGCCCCAGACCAGATCGATGATCCGACCGACCGGCACCGCCTCCCCGACCGAAAGCGCCAGCGCCGCCAGAACCGCCCGGCACTTCTCCGGCCCCAGGTCAAGCGCCTCGTCGGCCGCATCCCGAGCCTCGATCGCCCCGAGCAGCCGAATTCGGACCTCCCCGCCCACAACACCGTCCATTCGGCCGGACGCGACCGCCGAATCGGTTTGCGTTGAGCCGTTCTGGGGGCGGATCTGGCCGTTGCCGGTGGCGTTCATGGTCCCATGGTGGCGCCGACCGGTTGTGTTCCGACGGCGCGGAGGTTGAGGATCGGTTGTGGTGACTACGGTGAAACGAGGCTCCGTATGACGTCCGGCGGCAACGTGTGCCGGCCCATGGCCAGATCATCCTGATTGCAGTCGACGCCATGGATTGCGCTGAACGCCGGCGGCGGCCATACGGACGCCGTGACGACCTCCTCTGTCGCTCCGCAGTCGATGGTGCAACAGTACGATCAAACGTCCGGGCACCTCAACCGGACCGCAGCCGGACCACAACCGGTGGACAACCGTGGGGGCCCACGATGAACAACATGAAAGCGCTCACCTACACCCGATACGGAAATCCGGACGTGTTACAGCTGTCCGAGGTTGACCGGCCGACACCGAAGGACAACGAGGTCCTGGTCAAGATCCACGCCTCCTCCATCAACCCCGCCGACTGGCACTATGTCACCGGACTGCCCTACTTCATGCGCCTCACCGCCGGTCTCCGACGGCCGAAGGATCCGATCCCCGGCCTCGATCTTGCCGGAACGGTCGAGGCGGTCGGTCCGACGGCCACCCGATTCGCCCCGGGCGACCGGGTCTATGGCGAGGTCGGCTCGGCCTGGGCCGAATATGCGGCCCTTCCCGAGACCAAGCTGGAACCCACGCCGTCCAACCTCTCGTTCGCCGAGGCCGCGGCGGTCCCGGTGGCCGGTCTCACCGCCATCCAGGGCCTCCGGAACCACGGCAACCTCACCGAGGAGACCGGACCGGGTGACGGAGCCGGTCCGAAGCGGGTGCTGATCAACGGTGCCTCCGGTGGGGTCGGACACTTCGCGGTGCAGATCGCCAAGGCCTACGGGGCCCACGTGACCGGCGTGTGCAGCACCAGGAACCTCGACCTGGTCCGGTCTCTGGGGGCCGATCGGGTGATCGACTACACCGTCGACGACTACACCGAACTGGGTGATCGCTATGACATCGTGTTCGACTTCGCGGCGAACCGACCGCTGTCGGCCATCCGCCGAGTCCTCGCCGACGACGCGGTGTACCTTCCGTGCTCCGATCGGGTCGGTGGCAAGTCCTTCGGACCGGTCCGGTGGATGCTCGGCAACATGATCGCCGGCAAGCTCCGATCCGGGTTCTCGGTCAAGTTCCTCCTCGCCGAGCAGACGCACGAGGACATGTCGATGCTGACCGAGCTCTGTGAGTCCGGGGCGGTTCGCCCGATCCTGGACAAGGAGTCGTACGAACTGGCAACCGTCGCGGATGGGCTTCGCGCTCAGGAAACGGGACGGGCCGCAGGCAAGAAGAGCGTGGTCATCCAGTAGCGGTCTCGCCGACGGCGGCCAGCAGGTCGGCGCACTGGCGGTCCGTGCTGAACCGGGCCCGGGCGTACTCGGCTGCGGCCGGGCCCTTCGTGGCCTTCCAATCCTCGGCCAGGGCGGTTCGGATCTCCGCCACCAGCGAATCGACCAGAACCTGACCCTCCTGTTCGGGGACAAGCCCCCCGACCTCGGCCGTTACAAAGTCCCGTGGACCGCCGGAGTCCGCTCCGATCACCGGCGTACCGCACGCCATGCATTCGATGAACACCAGGCCGAACGGTTCGTTCCGTGACGGGTAGACACCGACGTCGGCTATCCGGTTCAGCTCCGCGATCTCCGGCTGGGGCCGAGGGCCGAGGAAATAGGTCCGCTCGAGGCCGAGTTCCTCATACGCCAGCCGGTGGTAGTGGGCGATTGCGTCGTCCGGACCGGAGCCGATGATCAGCGTTGCCGTCCGTCCGTCCCCCTCGTAGACCGCAGCCGCGGCGAGCAGCGCGTCCAGCCGCTTCCAGTCCGCGAACTTGCCGCAGAACACGACCACCCGTTCGACCGCCGGATCTACGGCCGTCGGAGCGGACGGCACCGGTCCGACAACCGGGACAAGCGCCGCGAGCACGTCGGCTCTGGTCCGAGGTCGATCACCACCGGTGTTGAAGATCGCCGTGGAGTACCCGTTCGGCGACAGGACCATCTTGGATCGGGGGTACGCAGTGAAGACCGCCTGGAACTTGTCGATCTGCTCCTCGGAGATCGCAGCGCACACATCAACCTGGCCGTCGGCGGCAAACACCTCGGCCGCCTCCATCATCGGCAGGAACCGCTTCGGGTATTCCGGATCAACACCGGCCTGCTCGTGGGCGAACATCTTGAGCGCGGTCCCATGGACAAAACAGAGCAGCCGGAACCGGGGCCGGCCGGCGGCGAGCCGTTTCCGGTTTATGTCGGACAGGATCAGCGGGTTGAGGAAGCTGTGGTGGGCGATGGCCACGGAGACCGGGACTCCCTCGGCTTCCTCCGCGGCGGCGATGGTGTCCTCGGCGAAGCGTTGGAGGCGGGCCCGATAGGCGTCGAACTCCTCACCGGACATCGAGTGGAAGCGGTAGGAGCTGACCGGTGAGATGGACTCGCAGATCGGAACCTCGTGATCCAGCTCAAGCACACGAACCTTCGGATCATCGGATGTCTGGGCGGATGACGGGTACATCGAATAGGCCACCGTGTCGGCCATGGCGTCAAAGGCCTGGTGGTGCGCCTCGTGGAGAATGCCGGAACCGGGGGCGAACTCGCCACCGCGCTGCCAGTTGTTCGTTCCCATCTGGAAGATCAAGCGTTTCGTCATCGGGCCTTTCAACGATGCCGGAGCACACGGTTTGCGGGCTGCTCCGGAGGAGGAGGTGGAGGAGGTGGCGGCGGCGGCACTCTCAACATAGGCCGAACGCCTCATCAACCAGGGGCAGTGGCCGAATGAGGATGGTGATGTCCCGCCCCATCGCCGTACCCGCCGCACCCCCCAGCCGGAAGCTGCACCGGAAACGACGCAGGACCGGCCTTTTTGTACTGGCTGCTGCGACCGCAACGCTTGCACTGCTCCTTGTCCTGCCTCCGCCCGGCGTTACCGCGACCACCGGCGCAGCACCTGGTGAGAGCAGCTCGAACAACGTCGCCGCATTCGGCGGCACGGCCAACTCGGCGAACGCCCGATTTGTGGTCGACGCCTACCAGCAGCTGCTCGGCCGGACCGCCGACAGCGCCGGGCTGGACTTCCACCTGTCCCGGCTTGCCGCCGGCGGTGACCGGAGCAGGCAGACCTTCGTCTACGCGCTGCTCTTCAGCAGCGAAGGCTCCGGCCAGGAGGTCGGACGGGCCTACGACGACCTGCTCGGTCGGGCCGCCGACGCCACCGGCGCGACGTACTGGACCAGCCATCTGGAAGGGCACGGGGTGCTCGATCTCCGGGTGCTGCTGCTGGCCAGCGAGGAGTACCACTCCAGAGCGGGCGGGACCAACGCCGCGTGGATCGAGGCGCTGTACCTGGACGTACTCGGCCGAGCCTCCGATCCCGGCGGCCTCGCCTACTGGTTGGCCCTGGCCGACGGCGGCACGCCTCGGCCGCTCATCGTCGCCGGTCTGTACCTCAGCGACGAAGCGTTGGAACGGCGGGTGGACGCCTACTACCAGGAGACCCTGACCAGAGCTCCGACCCCGACCGAACGGACCGACGGCGTCGCCTATATCCGGACCAACGGCGAACGCCAGCTCCGAGCCAAGATCTGGGCCTCCGACGAAGCCTTTGAGCAATACCTGGACGCCGCGCTCTCATGACAAACGCCTTCCTCTCCCTCGCGGCCGTTGCGGTTGCCGCGGTGTTTGCCGTTGCCGCCACCTCAAAACTGCTGGCACCAACCAGGACCGAAACCGAGTTCGCCGCCCTCGGGCTGCCTATCCCGACCGTCCTGGCCCGCCTGGTACCGATCGCCGAGCTGGTGACGGTCGGCCTACTGCTGGTCGTCCCCCGCCTCGGCGGGCCGATCTCCGTTCTCCTGCTCACCGGCTTTACCGGGATCCTGCTCACGGCCCTGCGTAGCGGCCGGACGATCACGTGCGGATGCCTCGGGGCGCTGAGTGACGAAC
>JBCCGJ010000069.1:0-19699 GCA_039029335.1 Actinomycetota bacterium
ACGACACAGTGCGCAAAGGCTATCATCATGGCAACCTGCGCGAGGCGCTGGTCTCTGCTGTGCTGACGCTGATCGCCGAAAAGGGCCCGAACGGGTTCAGCTTTTCTGAAGCTGCGCGCGCTGCCGGCGTCAGCCCGGCTGCGCCCTATCGCCATTTCAAGGATCGCGATGCGCTGCTGGCCGAGGTTGCGCGGCAGGGTTTCGATCTGTTTGAGGCTCATCTTGACCGGGCACTGGACAGTGGCGGCCCCTCGCCGATGCGGGCGTTCGAGGCGGTCACCATGGCCTATCTGACCCAGGGACACCGGGGTCGCGCCGTCGGACGGTGGCGCTGCGGTGAGCTCCTCCTCCGGTGGTGTGAACCGGGTGAGGTCGATGCCGGCCACTGCGGCCTTGTACTCCTCAAGTGTGGGGAAGCGGCCGAGGACCGATGCCAGTACCACCACCGGGGTGGATGCCAGGAGCGACTCGCCCCGCTTCTCGTCGGAGTCCTTTACGACACGTCCCTGGAAGAGGCGGGTTGACGTGGCCAGCACGGTGTCCCCTGGTTCGGCCTTCTCCTGGTTGCCCATGCACAGGTTGCAGCCCGGGCGCTCGATGTAGAGGATGTTCTCGTACTTGGTGCGCGCCGCGTCCTTCGGGTTGTCGTCGTCGAACAGGAAACCGGCGTAGCGAGACAGGACCGCCCAGTCGCCCTCTTCCTTGAGCTCGTCCACGATGTTGTAGGTGGGCGGGGCCACGACCAGCGGCGCCTTGAACTGGACCTCGCCGTGAATCTCCTCGAGGTTCTGGAGCATCTCGGCCAGGATCTTCATGTCCTGCTTGTGGACCATGCAGGAACCGACAAAGGCCAGGTCGACTTTCTTGGTGCCCTCGTAGTACGACAGCTCCCGGATCGTGTCGTGGGTGTACCGCTTGGAGACGTCGTCGTTGTGTACGTCGGGATCGGCGATCATCGGCTCGTCGATGACGTCGAGGTCCACCGTGAACTCGGCGTAGTACTTGGCGTCGATATCGGGGGCCAGCGGCGGCTTTTCACCGGAGCGGACCTCGGCCATCCGTGTCTCGGCCTGGTCGACCAGACCTTGCAGGACCGCTCCGTCGTTGTCCATGCCCTTTTCGATCATGATCTGGATCCGATCGCGGGCGATCTCGAGCGACTCGACCAGCGTCTCGCTGTCGGAGATGCAGACGGACGCCTTCGCTTTCATCTCCGCCGTCCAGTCGGTGAAGGTGAAGGCCTGGTCCGCGGCCAGGGTGCCGATGTGGACCTCGATCACCCGTCCCTGGAACACGTTCTCGCCGTCGAATTCCTTGAGCATCTGGGCCTGGGTGGCGTGCACGACGTCACGGAAGTCCATGTGGGGGGCCATCTTGCCCTTGAACGTGACCTTGACCGACTCGGGAATCGGCATCGAGGCTTCACCCGTGGCCAACGCAAGCGCAACCGTGCCCGAGTCTGCGCCGAAGGCGACTCCCTTTGACATCCGGGTGTGGGAATCACCGCCGATGATCACGGCCCAGTCGTCGACGGTCAGATCGTTGAGGACCTTGTGGATCACGTCGGTCATCGGGGCGTACTCGTGTTCCGGATCGCGTCCGGTGATGAGACCGAAGTCGTTCATGAACCGCATGAGCCGGGGGATGTTCTCCTGCGAGCGGTTGTCCCACACCGATGCGGTGTGACAACCGGACTGGTAGCCGGCGTCGACGATCGGTGAGATGACGGTGGCCGCCATCATCTCCAGCTCCTGAGAGGTCATGAGACCGGTGGTGTCCTGCGAACCGACGATGTTGACCTCGACCCTGGCGTAGGAACCGGCGTGCAGCGTGGCCCCTGACGTGCCGACGGCGTTTCGATTGAAGATCTTCTCGACAGCCGTGAGGCCCTGCCCCTCGTGGGTGACCTCGGCGGAGGGGGCGAAGACCGCAGGCACCTCGACGCCGAGGGTCTTGGCGGCGAAGGTCTGGAGCTTCTTGCCGAACACGATGGCGTAGGAGCCGCCGGCCTTCATGAACTCGACCTTCTGCGGGGTGAATGCGGAGGAGATGTCCATCAACTCCTCGCCGTCCTCGGCATGGAGCGTCATCGTCCTGGTGTTGATGGTGAAGACCGTGCCCGTGTCGAACGAGTACGTCTGCTCCAGCACCGCCTCGCCGTCCTCGTCGACGATCAGCTCACCGTCGTCGTCGAAGGTGGTGACCCAGTTCTTGAGATCGAGGCCGATACCACCGGTGACGCCGACGGTGGTGAGAAAGATCGGTGAGATGCCGTTTGTGCCGGCCACCACGGGTGCGATGTTGATGAAGGGCACGTAGGGGCTGGCCTGTTCGCCGATCCACAGCGCCACGTTGTTGACACCGGACATACGGGAGGAGCCGACACCCATCGTGCCCCGCTCGGCCACGAGCATGACCCGCTTGTCCGGGTGTCTGGCCTGCAACTCAAGCAGCGCCTGCTGCCTTTTGTGGTCGTGCTCGAACATGGATTGCCCGTGCAGCTCCCGGTCGGAGCGGGAGTGGGCGTCCGCGCCCGGGGAAAGGAGGTCGGTGGAGATGTCGCCGACACCGGCGACGAAGGAAACGACCTTGATCTCCTCCTCGATTTCGGGAAGCTCGGTGAAGAACTCCGCGTTGGCGTAGCTCTGGAGAACCTCTTCAGCGAGCTGATGGCCGGCGGCGTAGGCCTCTTCGAGCCGTTCCATGTCCGCCTCGTAGAGGAACACCTGGGTCTTCAGAACGTCCGCCGCCTGCCGGGCGATCGCCGCATCGTCGCCGAGGGTCAGGTCGAGCAGGACCTCGATTGAGGGGCCACCCTTCATGTGGGAAAGCTGCTCGAATGCGGACTCGACCGAGATCTCGTCGACCGTTTCCGAGCCGACGATGATGTCTTTGAGGAACTGTGCCTTCAGGCCTGCTGCGCTGGTGGTGCCGGGCAGGACGTTGTACAGGAAGAACTGGAGGCTGTCCTCACGGTGCGCGCTGGCGGGGTCCTGGATGTTGGCGATGATCTCGGCCAGCAGGTCGGCACCGTCCACCGGCTTCGGGTGGAGGTCCTGCTCGTTGCGTGCTTCGATTTCTTCGAGGTATTCGGCGTACAGACTCATGTGTCCTGTCCTGGTCGTCTGGGTTGCCTGCGGCGGCTGCAACGTTTCTTCTGAACGCCGTACGGGGCGTCCAATTGTTCGGCTAGTTGCCTGATACAAGTGTAATGCAAGTGAGGATAGACGTCTACGGTTATATCGCGCAAGATCGACGCCAAATCGCCATGACTTGAGCACCACAGCCTGAGCATTGCGCCGCGAATCCCCAGCCCATTTGCCGGTCCGAACCGGCGGCTTGTTGATGTCAAGGTTGCCTGATACATTCCTAATACAAGTGAGACGGGTCATCTATCGCGAAATCGCCGCTTCCCTGCGAAGGGGAATCGAGTCCGGCGAGTACACCGCAGGCGAGCTTCTCCCGAGCGAAGCGGCACTCTGCGCCACCTTCGGGGCCAGCCGCGTGACCATTCGTAAGGCACTGGAGCTCGTTCGCAACGAGGGCCTGGTGGCTTCCCGACAGGGATTCGGATGGCTTGTCGTCGGCGAGCCGCTGACCCAATCGCTGGACTCACTGATGTCGATCGAGCGGCAGTTGGGACAGCTCGGTCGCCCGCTCCGGCGGGAAATGACCGATTTCGGCTTCATCGACACCCCGGCCCAGGCCTCCATGCTCGGACCCCGAGTCCTCCAGGTCGGACGCCTGAATCTTGTCGACGAGTTGCCGTTCGCCCGCATCATGGTCTGGTGCCGGGAGGATCTTGCGGCCGACCTCTCCCGCTCGCAGGTGACCAACACCAGTTTCCTCGACCTGCTCGGCCAGAAACCCCAACGGGCGGTGCAGACGATCGGGGCACGCGCCGTGCCCAACGCCGAGGCCGAGCTGCTGGCGGTTCCCGAGGGGAGCCCGGCGCTGCTGCTTCGGCGTACCACCTATGACACCGACGACGGTGCGCTCCTGATGTCCGAGCACTGGTTTCCCGGCCACCTCACCGAGTTCGTGGCCGAATTGACCACCGGCGGCCACCTGGAGAACGAACTCCGCCTCGTCGCCGGTCGCTGACTCCCTACAGTCCGATCGAGGTCAGAATCCCGTCGAGTGTCGCAGGGAGCGATCGCGATGTTTCGAGCACCCACGAGAACGACTGCTCCGGACTCAGCCGCACGACGTTTCCCTCCTGCGCGGCCGACAGCTGCTGGAAGATCGGATCTTCCAGAAAGCCGTCCACGTCGGAGAGTGCGAAGTCGAAGACCACGATCCAGTCCGCCTCGTCGAGCTCACCAAGCCGCTCCATGCTGATCGGCCCATCCGGGCCGACGATCGGGATGCCGATCTCCGTCAGCGCCAGCGCAGGCCCTGCGCCGAGGTTCTCGTTGTAGATCGTCACCTCGCCAAAGGCGAAGGGCGAGACCATGGCCACTGCGGGCGGATCCTCCGGTACACGGTCGGCAATGACCTGGATCTCCGCCTCGATCCGAGCGATGGCCGCAGCGGCCTCATCCTCAAGCGCCAACGCTTCGCCGAAGATGCGGATGGGTTCACGCCAGTCGGTCGGGTAGCCGTGCAGCACAGTGGGTGCGATCTCGGCATATCGGTCGTAGTTCTGGCCGACGCTCCCCTCCTGACCGACGATGAGGTCGGGTTCGAGGGCGGCGAGGGCTTCGAGCGAGAACGCGCCGCCTGCAGAAATGAAGGTCTCGATCTCACCGGTGTACTCCGTGTTCCACGGGGCGAAGCCCCGCTCGCCCCGGAAGTTCTGTGGGTAGTACGACGCTGCGGCGTAGGGCACGACCCCGAGCGACAGGAGGGCGTCGAAATCGGCTACGCCGGCCAGGGCCACGATCCGCTTCGGGGCGGTGGGGATCTCACTCGGCCCGAAGACGTGGTCCACGGTTCGGGGAAAGGCACCCTCATCGATGACAACTTCCCCTTCGGGAACCGGCACCACATCGTCTGCGGAGGTGACCTCGTCCAGGTCGACCCGGACGTCGGTCGTGCTGACGTCGGCATCGACGAGTCCTGCCGACTGGAAGTCATCGTCCGCCCGCGGCACCGTCGTTTCGACCGACCCCTGACCGGCGTCCGCCTCATCGACCGACGCCGATGTTCCGCACGCAGCCGCAAACAGGGCGAGCACAAGCGTTGCGAGGGCGATCCGCTGCTGAACCATCGTTGGAGTTTGCCCCGAAACGGACCGAGGGGGCTGAACCGGGACTCGAATTCAGGAGTCGGAACAAGCTGCCCGCCGCCTCGATCCTGACGGTTGGGCCCGCCGTCCGGATCAGCCGTGCGGTCTAGAATCCGGAGGGATGACCGGGCGAAGTAAAGCCGTGATGGCGATCGCGTTTGTCATATTGGGAGCCGCCGTCTACTGGTGGACACCACTCGGCCGTGGAGGACCTGGGGTTGACGGTCCGGTGATCCACTCCGGGTTCTCATTCGGTGGCGACGGCGAGGACGCGCTCATCGAGGGAACCGTGTTTCTGGACGGTGATTGCCTCTACATCAAGGCCCCGGACGCCGGCGTTCGATATCCGGTGGTGTGGCCGCACGGCTCCCGGTGGCAGGACGAGCCGGCCGGGGTGATCCTGCCGGGCGGTGCAGTCGCACTTCTCGGCACACCGGTCAGCGGTGGCGGCGGCTACCACAGCGATCGAAGCCGAATCGAGTCGGTGACAGATGATGCAGGCACCCAACTGGCCCTCCGCTGTGCCGAAGACCCGTACCGAGAGGTTGCCATCTTCAACCCGGGAAGCAGTGTCGAGGCCATCGACTAGTCCCGATTCCTGACGGACACGTCGCCGGCCTTCCCGGTCATTCCAAGCCGGCGCGGTACCGACGGACCGCCAGCGGTGCCGTGAGGACCGTTACGGCGGCGACCCACGCCAGCGTTTGGGCCACCGGCACGGCGATCGGCCCACCACGTGACAGCCCGACGAACGCGTTCACGGCGACGGACAGCGGGTTGGCGGCGACCACCGGTTGCAGCGCTCCGGGGAACGCATCGAGCGGCACAAAACCCGATGACAGGAACAACAGCAGGGTGAGCGGTGCGTTCAGGAACGTCGAAGCCGCCTCTTCGGACGCCGCGGTCAGTCCGACCAGCATGGCCGGCCAGGCGAAGAGCGTTCCGAACGCTGCGGCGAGAACCAGGAAACCAACGGCTGCGGCCGGACCCTGCTCGAAGCGGAATCCCGCGAGGTGGGCTACGGCCACGATGATCACGGTGACACCGAGGGATCGGACGGCATCACCGACGAGGCGACCGGTGAGGAGCGACCAGGGGCTGACCGGCATCGACCGGACCCGGCCGAGAAAGCCACTGTTGGCGTCCGCGAACAGCCCCTGTCCGGTGGAGGCCGCCCCGAATGCTGCGGTATAGGCGACCATCAACGGGGCCAGTCGGTCGATGTAGTCGCCCTCGATCGTGTCGCCGACCAGCTCGCCGAACGCGGCAAGCATCAAGAACATCAGAAGCATCGGGAAGGCCAGCGTGGCGATCACCTGCTGCCGTGAGCCGAGGAACCGTCGGATCGTTCGAACCGCAAAGAGGCCGGTTGCTGCGGCGAACCCCGCCGGGCGACCGGGTACCGCGCCAGACGCTGCTTGCACCGTGGTCATGCCGCCCTCCGAAAGGCCCTCGTTGCGGTGTAGGAGAAGACGGCCAGCAGGCCGACCAACCAGGCACCGGCCTGCCACAGCGGGCCGACGGTTGGTCCTCCGGAGGCGAGAGCTCGGAGGGCCTCGATGGTGGCGGTGACCGGTGACGCGGCCACGATCGACTCGAGCCAGTCGGGAAACGCCTCGACCGGGGCGAATGCACTCGACAGGATCATCAGCGGAAGATACGGGAGGGTCAGGGTTGCAGCCACCGCTTCGCTGTCGGTGGAGGCCAGCCCGATGGTGCCGGCACCGGCCGCCAGCACCAGGGCGAACGCAACCGCAACGACAAGAAACGCCAGTGCCGCAAACGGTCCCGCTTCGAAGCGGAACCCGAGGGCATATCCGGCCCCGACAACAACCAGGGTCGCAACGGTGGCTCGAGCTGCATCGGCGACCAGGCGGGCGCCGATGATCGACCCTCGGTGGATGGGCAGCGACCGACAGCGGGCGAGCATCCCGCTCCCCCGGTCCGCCGAAAGGAAAAACGCCGATGCGATCGCGGAGAAGAACATTGCCTGCACCACGATGGCGGGGACGAGATGGGTCACGGCGTCGATACCGCGGGCGTCGAGCAGCCGGTTGAGCACGGCCAGAAACCCGAAGAGGAAGACAAGCGGGAACACAACAACGCTGAACAGGGATCGCACGTTGCCGAACAGCCGCAGGTTGCGCACGGCGAGGAAACGGGTGTGGCGCACCAGTGCCCCGAGCCCCCGCTCGTTCGGCGGTGGGGCCGCGACCGGTACCTCCACCGTACCTGCAGCTGTGGTCATGAGGCCGCTCCGACCGATCCGCCGTCGCCAACCAGGACATCGCCGACCGGCGCAGTCTCAGCGGTACGACCGGTCAGGGCCAGGAAGACGTCATCAAGGGTCGGTCGGCGAAGGCCGACGTCATCCGGTTCGACACCGATCTCGTCGAGCACCCGGACCACCTGGGACAGGACCCGGGTTTGCGGGGCGGGAACGATGAGTGCGCCGTCGAACTCGGTGAGATCGGTGAACGCCGCGCCGAGCGCATCGGCGGCCAGCTTGCGCCGGCCCGGGTCGGCGATCGACACGGCACACACGGACCCGCCGACTCGATCCTTGAGCTCGGCTGCGGTGCCTTCGGCAATGACCCGACCGGCGTCGATCACCACGATGCGGTCCGCCAGTTGGTCGGCCTCCTCCAGGTACTGGGTGGTCAGCAGCACGGTTGTCCCGCCGTCGCGCAGGTCGCGAACCTGCTCCCAGACCTCGGCCCGGCTTCGCGGGTCGAGGCCGGTGGTCGGTTCGTCGAGGAACAGGACCGGTCGCTCGACAACGAGGCTCGCCGCAAGGTCGAGTCGGCGCCGCATACCGCCCGAGTAGGTGCCCGCACGCTTGTCGGCGGCGTCGACGAGGTCGAACCGCTCCAGCAGTGTGCCTGCCCGTTGGACCGCGTCGGCTTTCGACAGCCCGAGCAGGCGGGCGAACAGCTCCAGATTTTGGCGGCCGGTCAGCACCTCGTCGACGGCGGCGAACTGGCCGGTCAACGAGATCGATGCCCGCACGCCGGCAGGATCCTCGACGATGTCGTACCCGGCGACCGTGGCGCGTCCACTGTCGGGCGCCAGGAGTGTGGAAAGGCAGTGCACGGTGGTGGTCTTTCCGGCCCCGTTCGGACCCAACAAACCGAGTACCGACCCGGCCGGTACGGAGAAGGACACGCCGTCGAGCGCCACCGCATCGCCGAACGCCTTGTGGAGGTCCGCAACCACGATCGCGGACTCGGTGGACGCAGAACGGTTCATAGCACGACAGACAAGCACAGCGGGTCGATTATGTAAAGGCATTTCGCGAACATATTTAACTAGCGTGGCGCAGTGATGGCAGGGGTGGGCTATCGTGCTCGACGTGCCCACCAACCGCCCGACACAGCGAGGAAGACCTCCGTCACTCTCACAGGACCAGGTCGTCGCCGCCGCGGTCGAAGTTGGCCTCCGAGACCTCACGCTGCAGGCCGTGGCCGACCGGGTCGGCGTGTCGATCCCCGGCCTCTATCGCTACGTCGAGGACCGCAGCCACCTGGAGGCGCTCGTTGGCGATGCGCTTGCCGCTCGATTCACCGTGCCGGAACGAGACGGCCATGATGCTGCGTCCTACCTCGTCCAGATCGGACACAGCGTGCGCAGCCTGGCACTGGCCCACGATGGCGTCAGCGACTACCTGCAACGCCTCGGCGACCACTCGTCGAGCTGGCTTGCCATCATCGAGCAGTGTGACCAGTCCCTTGTTGCGCTAGGCGTCGAGGAGACCGATGCTGTTGCCCTCGGGTCCGCGGTCGCCAACTTCGCCTTTGCCTCCGTCGAGCGGCAGCGGCAGGCTGAGCGAACGGCGGCCGACGGGCGCCTCGGCGGCCGATTCACCGACGCGGTCGCCGCCGTCGCCAACGAACTACCGATTCTCCATCGGGGCATGCAGACCCTCGCCGAGGTGAACCCCGACGAGTATTTCGGTTGGAGTCTCGACTGCTTCGTCCGTGGCTTGATGAGCGGACTTCAGGACTCGCCGTGGGCGCCGCGCTGAGCGCGTCGGCCACCGGGTAGGCGGCCTCCGAACGGCACCTCTCAGGCTGCGGGCACCGTAAACGTGATGCCGAGCAGCTCCTCGCTCAGATCCCAGAGCCGGGAGCCGGCCACCGGGTCATCGGCGGCGTCACTGCTGGCACTGTCGCCGACCGGGCCTCGGGCACCACCGAACCGGGTTGGCCCGTAGTAGGCACCGTTGACGGCTTCGCCGCCGGCGGCGGCCAGCACGGAGGGAATCGCCCCCTTCTCCGACGGCTGGGCCATCAGCGGATTGGTGAAGCGGTAGAGGAACTTGAACAGTCCGGTCGGGCCACTGCTCTGCAGATTGGTTGCGCTGTAGCCCGGGTGGGCGCTCACCGACTTCATCGAACTACCCGCGGCATCGATGCGGCGGGCGAGCTCGATCCCGTAGATCAGGTTGGCGAGCTTGCTCTGCGAGTAGACCGCCGTCGCGTTGTAGCTTTTTGAGTACATGACGTCATCGAAGTTGATTCCCTTGGCTTGGCGATGGGCGATCGACGACACGGGAACGATGCGACCATCGCGAGCGGCCACCAGATCGATGACCAGCGCGTTCAACAGGAAGTGGCCAAGGTGGTTTGTGCCGAACTGCAGCTCAAACCCGTCGGCCGTGGTCAGCTGGGGTGTCTGCATCACCCCGGCGTTGTTGACGACCGCATCGAGCCCGTCGCCAAAGGAACGATGGAGCTCCTCGGCTGCCGAGCGAACCGATTCGGTCGACGCCAGATCGATCGTGACCGACTCGAGCGCACCGGATGACGAGATCGCGGCGAGCTCGTCGATCGCCCCGCCGGCTTTGGCCTCGGATCGAGCACCGACGATCACGTCGGCCCCGGCCCGGCGGAGGTGCCGTGCTGTATCGAGTCCGATGCCGGAGTTCGCTCCGGTTATCAGGTACCGCTTGCCGGTGAGGTCGGGGAGGCGGTCAACGGTCCAGTTCGTGATGGTCATATCACTTCTTTCTGTTGGAGGGTGAAGGTTTTGATCTGTCGTGCGAGGCCAGAAGCAACTCGGCCGTGTCGGTCGACGTGGCGGCGAATCCAGCCCGGACGAGGTCATGGAGGCCGTCGATGCCGGTTGCTGCGTCCCATTCCGTGACGGCCGCAGTCATAACACCCAGCGCTGCCGCGCTCGAGGCACGGGCGGCGATCGGTGGCGCGGCGTCCGGCAGGCGGTGCCCGAATGCGGCTGCGATCTGCTCCTGGACACCGGCGTAGTAGGACGAGGCGGTGTGGAAGAGCTCCGGTTGGTCGCGGAGCAGCCGGCCGATGGTTGCCAGCTTGGCCATGTCCTTCGAGAGCACCGACAGCACCATCTGCTCGAGGCCGGACCACAGCGGCGTTCCGGCGGGCAGCGACGAAACGAAGGACACCAGCTCCTCCCCCATCTGGGGGTCCGGCTCGAAGATCAGCGCATCCTTGGATCGGAAATAGTTAAAGACGGTACGGGGCGACACGTCGGCCCGCTCGGCGACCAGCTCGATCGAAACCGCGTCCCAGCCGAGCTCATCGGTGAGCTCGAGGGTGGCGGCCCGAAGCGAGCGCCACGTCGTCAGCCTTTTGGTCGCCCGGCGACCGCCGGTGGATACCGTCATATTTGCAGTATACGCAAACTTGCAGTACATGCATCATTGCGTGTTGTGCAAAATTTTGCTTTCCGGCAGGCCGTCGTCGGGTAACCGCACCGTCGCCTCGGCGAACCGCCCACGGCTCTACGAGAGGCTGTCCCGCCACTCGGTGACGCACCGCAGAATCGCTCAGGTCGTAGTCCGGGCCACCCCGGCCGATGGTGACCTGATGTACGTTGGCCTCGGCCTCCTGCTCACGGTCAGGGGACGGGGTCGACGGTTTCGATGTTGAGCTGGCCTGCCAGGCCGGCGGTCCGGTGCACGGAGATCGCCTGCCACTCCGGGGAGCTGGACATCTCCAGCAGCGTCGCCCGACTCGGGTAGCGGACGATGCCGACCTCGTCCCAGAGCTCCTCGACCTGACCGATCGACAGGAAGGAGACGTCGCCCTCAAAGATGATCTCGGCCCCGAACCCCGCCAGTACATCGCGCATGCCTTCGGCGTAGAGCGCATAGGCCTCGCGTCCGGTCAGATCGGTTTCTCTGCCGTCCTCATACTCGGCGAACTCCTTGAACTCGAGCAGGTTGACCATGTAGATCGGCCCGTCCGGACCCGGCTGCTGAAACTCAGCGAACTGCTCCTCGGTGCTCGGCCCGAGCTGGTTCGTGACGAGGAAACCATCGCCCACAGCCACGTGATCGTTCGTCGCCCCGTCGGCCAACGTTGCGCCCACCGAGCCGAAGCCGGCCATCCAGTCGACCATGCGGTCGGCGATCTCGGTGCCCTGGTCGGACTGCAGGAAGTGGCTGGCCTCCGGCAGCCGATCGTGGGGCTGACCCACCGCACCCGGGACACTGGCCACCAGACGCTGCTGTGTCTCGCACGAGCCGAGCGAACCCCGGTCGTTCGCGGCCCAGAGGGTCAGGAACGGTCGGTCGTAGCTCTGGAGCCCGGCCCAGGCGTCTTCGGTGGTCCCGCCGAGCTGGTTGACAAGCGAGGGGAACGTCCTTGGGCCTGCCATGTAGGTCCGGCTGGGGAACGGTGCGTCGTAGGCCGCTTCCTCCTCGGGTGTCAGATCGAACCAGGTCAGCGCCTCCACCACCTCGCCTGCGGTGAACGACTCCGCCGTCATGGCGTAGACCATCCAGTCCGCGAACTCGCCGGCCGGTGGTGGATTGATCAGCTCGCACCCGTCGTAGACGGGTACCTGCTGGTCCGGGATCGAGCCGAATGTCGGCTCCAGATCGGTGACCACCACGTCCGGGTTCGCGACCGGGGGGAACGGCTCGGTGCCAGCGGGGATCACCGGTAGGTTGCCGTTGCCGACCGTGATCGAGGCGAAGAGGTCCGGATTCTCCCCGGCGATCCGCAGACCGATGAGGCTCCCCCAGTCCTGGACAAACAGGTTGATGTCGGTCAAACCGAGGTCGGCGATGAATGCCTCCAGTCGATCCCCGTGGCCTAGGTAGGTGTAGGACTCGATGGCGGTCGGCTTGTCGGAGCGCCCCATCCCGCGGTGGTCCATGGCGATCACCCGGTAGCCGGCGTCGGCAAACACGGGGATCATGTCGCGGTACAGGTACGACCACGACGGTTGCCCGTGGAGGAGGAGTACCAAGTCTCCATCGGCCGGCCCCTCATCAACGTAGGCCTGGCGGAGCCCGTCGATCTCGACGTATTGCGCGGCGTATGACCAGCCCGGCAGGTCATCGAAGCAGGCATTGGGCGTCCGAACGAAATCGACGCCGTCATCTGTGGTGAGCACGGTTGGTTCAGCATCACAGGGCCGCAGGTCGCTCGATGCGGCCGTCTCGTCGGCCGCGGTTTCCCGGGCGGCGGTCTCATCGGCCACATCGCTCGCCCCGCCGTCGTCAGCTGCATCGGATGTGCAGCCGACGACGATCAGGGCGAAGGCGACGAGCGCCACAGACAGAAGCCGGCGAGAGCAGGCGGTACGGAGTCGGCGGGCGGCTCGTCGCATGATCGGTCCTACCCGTTCCGCTGGTAGGAGTTACCGAGCTCGTCGTTGACCACCAGGGCGCCATCGGGGGCGAGCGCCACCACGAAGTCCTCCTCGGCCACCCGGGTGCTGTAGGACCAGCCCTCCGGCATCTCGAGGCGATCACCGAGGGTTGGCAGGTCCTCGGCGGTCAGGGTGGGGTCCTCGAAGAGGGCATAGGACTGCATGGTGTAGACATTGCCGTCCGGGTCGGTCAGCTCATAGACCTCGGTGCCTGCCTGGAAGGCCCAGGTGGTCGTCCGAACAACCAACGTCGGTTCGTAGGCCACCGACTCGGCGGTGTCGCCGTCGACCGTGGCCAGCAGCGCCATGGAGATCTCGCCGAACTCCCGGACCACCGACTCACCACCGGCGGCGGCGCCAACACCCGCCTCGCCGGGTGCGGTGTCCACGGTGCCGTCGACGGTGAAGTAACGGGGCCCGTTCATGTTGATCGAGGTGGCGCTGTTGTCGACCGCGATCATGTCAGGATCGAGCGCGTCCCAGGCCGCCTGCTCGCAGGGGTCCAGACCAGGGGTCCCCCACACCTCGGTGACCAGCTGTCCGTCCTCGCCGGGGACGGACATCAGGATCTCGCAATACCGGAAGCCGTTCATGCTCATCGCCTGACCGGTGGCCGCAGGGGTCGCGGCGCCGGTCTCGTCGGCAGCCGCCGCCTCGTCGTCGGCGGCATCCCCTTCGGGCTCGTCCTCGGTCGCCTCCTCGGTCGCCTCCTCGGTGCTCTCCTCGACCGTCTCGTCAACGGCCTCATCCTCGGTCGTCGTCTCCTCGACGACCTCCGTGGTCTCGTCGGCCCCGTCAGCCTCCGAGTCGTCGCTGCCGCAGGCGGCAAGCAGCAGTGTCATCGCCAGCAACGCCGGCCCAACGATCTTCTTCATCTTCGGGTTTCCTTCCGATCGACGGCGTCGAGCACCGTCCACGACTGTTATGAAGTCATCCTCGAAGATTGCCGCCACCCGGGAATCCGTCACCGGGAGGCTTCGTTGCTACTCCCCGGGGAGTAGGCGAGGTGGAAGGAACCGCCGAGCGGCCCGCCGATCAGAGATCATCGAGCCGGGTCAGCCCGGTCTTGAACGCCATCGCGACCAGTTGCGCTCGGTCGCGGGCGTGCAGCTTTGTCATCGCCCGACTCACGTGGGTCTTGGCCGTGAGCGGTGACAGGAAAAGCGCCTCGGCGATCTCGGCGTTTGACAGACCCTTCCCCACCAACCCGACGACCTCACGTTCGCGGACGGTCAGGTGCTGGAGCGCCTCCTCGTCCACGGGGACGGAGGCCTGCCGGTCACTCAGCGAGGCCAGAAGGGCCCTGGTCGCTTTCGGTGTCAGCAGCGCCTCGCCGCCCGCAACCACCCGGATTGCGTCAAGCAACACGTCCGGGTCGACGCCCTTGTCGAGGAACCCGCTGGCCCCTGCCCCCATGGCGGCCACGACGTATTCGTCCAGCTCGAAGGTGGTCAGGACGATCACCCGAACGCCGACGAGATCGTCATCGCCGGTGATTTCCCTGGTGGTTGTGATGCCGTCCTGGTCGGGCATGCGAATGTCCATCAGCACCACATCGGCCCGTGCGGCCCGAATCACCGATACGGCCTCGGCGCCGTCACCCGCTTCGCCAACCACCTCGAGGTCGGGGGCGGAATCGATGATCGCCCTGAAGCCGGTGCGGATCAGGGCCTGGTCATCGACAAGCACCACTCGAATCGTCACTCACCAACCTCCCCGTCGACCGTTGCGGGAAGCCAGGCGTCCACCACGAAGGAGTCGCCGACCTGCCCCGCCGTCAGTCGGCCGCCGTTTGTGACGGCCCGTTCCCGCATCCCGATAAGCCCGTGGCCGCCAACGCCGCCATCGACATCGCCACCCCCATCGCCGCTGTTGGCCGTGGCCACCTTCTGGTTTGTGACCTGGATCGTGAAGCGGTCGGACTCCCAGTTGGTGACCAGGTCGACGCGGCCGGAACCGTGTTTCGCCGAGTTGGTCAGCGCCTCCTGGACGATCCGGTACGAGGCCAGCGAAACGGCGGGTGCCAGCGGCCGGGGTTCGCCGTCGCGATCCCAGTGCACGTCGAGGCCGGCTGACTTCATGGTTTCGAGGAGCTGCGGCAGCTGATCGACCGTCGGGAGGGACGAGGTGAGCGCCTCCTCGCCGTCGTCGTGGCGGAGCACGCTCAGCAGTTCCCGCAGCTCCTCGAGTACGTTCTTGCCCGCGTCGCGGGCTGCGACGAGCGATTCCTCGGCGCCGTCCGGGTCGTCTCGCACCAGGTGAAGCGCCGCCCCGGTCTGCACGTTCATCACCGAAAGGTTGTGGGCCAGGAGGTCGTGCAGCTCCCGGGCGATCATCAGTCGCTCCTCGCTCACATGCTGGCGGGTCTGCGCCTCGGTGGCCAGGAGGGCTGAGCGGAGCTGGGCGTCTGCCGCTTCCTGAGCCCGCCGCCACGAACGGACCGCGTCCGCAACACCAACCGCCAGGGCGGCCCAGGCGATGAAGATCACCGCACGGGCGTCGCCGAACTGGTCCGCATCGCTGAGTCTCAGCCCGGAGGCGTACAGGCCGATCGCGCTCACCACCCCAAGCCCGACCGCAGGCCATCGCTCCAGCCGTACACACACCGTGGACAGCAACACAAGACCAGCGAACACCAGCAGCGTGGGTCGTTCGTAGACCAACACAAAGGCGGCCGACCAGACGACGGCGATCGCAAAGACCACCCGGGGCCGCCAGCTTCGAAGGGTCAGCAGTACAAACGCACCGATACCGGCGGCCAGATCGGGCCATCCGCTGTCGAAGTCATCGGGCGTTCCGTAGCTCAGGGCCAGCCCGAGCAAGACGACAACCACGGCGACGGCCAGGTCGAATCGGCGGATGTCGGCCCGGAGCCAGGCCATAACCCGGGTCCCGCCGTCGCTCATACGCCCCGGCAGGCCACCGGCACGGTGACCATGGTGAGCCGGCAGACGAGCCCGGCGGTGAACCCGGCGATGCGGGTGTCTCGGCTGGGTGCGTCGGAGTGGAACATCCGAGTCATCATCGCAGAGCCTGGTTCGGAACGCAGGTACTCGACCGGCGTACCGGCCACCACGGTTCCACCCTGCGCCACCGTCGACGGTGCCGGCCGGGTCCCGCCATGCAGGCGACCGGGCCGTCCGGTGGCTGCGGAAAGCCGTCGCCTCGTTGGAAGCATACGTTCATGGCCCAATCATCGGCCAGAACCGTCTACCCGCAATCCTTCGCCGGGAGGCTTTGACGCTACTCCGTAGGGAGTAGTCACCCGATCCGACCCTGCATGAACCTCGGCCACCACGTCCGCCGAAGCCTGCTCACCCGGCTTGCCATCCATCCGGTGATCACCGTCCTGCTCTGGCTGCTCGACCGGTCGATCGCGTCGTGGCCGCTACCGACCCCACCCGGGCCCCGCTTCTCTCGCGGTATCGAGTGCGTCGACACACCACGGAGCGGGACCGGCCACCAGGCTCCCGACACGGTCGACTCATGTCACCTCTCAGGTTCTGGCGGAGGCGGCGTCCTGTAGACGGCTGATGAGTTGGGAGCGGTCGGTGGCGACCGCGTCGAGGATCCACTGGGGGGCGGCACCTCCGGTGTACTCGGTACCCCAAACCATGAGGTCGACGAGTATGGGGATGAGCGCAACGGCCGGCGCCAGCGGCCGATAGAACCATCGACGGGCGTCGGAGGCATCCCGTTCGCGCTCGATCAGGCCGGCCTCGACGAGTCGCTGCAGTCGGTCGGTAAGCGTGTTCGGAGGAATTCGCTCGTCCACTCCGAAGTCGGTGAAGTGGTGAACGCCCCCGATAAGGAGGTCGCGGAGGACCAGGAGAGTCCACCGGTCGCCGAGGAGGTCGAGTGATCCGGCAATCGGGCAGTCCGAACGCACGCTGTGGGGCTCCGCACCCATGTTCACCATTGTAGCCATATCACTTGCGTTTTGATAGTGATCTTCTAAACTCGCTATCATGACTGAAGTGAAATTGTCCCGCACGGCGGCACTTGGACTTACCGGCACCGTCGGGTTTGTGGCGAGTATGTTCACCATTGGCATGGGCCTTGGCCGCTCCTGGAGCCAGCTTGAGCCCGAGGTCTTTGCGGATACCTTCCCCGACACCTTCCTGTTCCTGCTTCCAACCGTTGCGCTCACACTTCCGTTTGCGATCTACGGGACCTGGCGTTCGATGCAGGCGGCCACACCCGGATCGACCACCCGTCGGCACTGGCGGGTCGCGTTCATCGGACTCCTTGTCTCCACCGCCGTCACGGCCGTGTACCACGTGCCGGCCAACTATCGGATCTGGCAGCACGATCTCACGGCCTCCGAGATCTCGACAGAGCTCGACCGCTGGCTCCTGCTTCACGCCGTTCGGCTCGCCATCGCCGTCGTCGCCCTGGTTGCGGCCTTCCGGGCGGTGACCACTCCCGACGCCAACACCTGATCGGCGTCGCGAGCCGCTCGCCTCTCCCGAATCAAGCCACGTCGCAATCGACCCGGCGGAGCTCTCCGCCGGGAAGACGGCCGACTGCACCTCAACGCCGAAACCGGTCGGACACCGGTCACGGTTGCAGGATCTCGGTCACGCCGCGCGGTCCGCTCATCACCTGATCGCCATGCGCAACGGGCGGATCGCCAGCGCGCGGTCACATCCGATCGACACCCTCTCACCCGGCCTAATCCGGGGGATCCTCTGCCTCAGGGGTGCGGGGGCGTGTCCCATCCGGGCCGGAGCTCCAGCGCTCCCCAGTCCGCAGCGGCCGTCCAACCCAGCCAGCGGTCGGCGTCAAGTGGCACCCTGCCATCGGCCACCTCGCCTCCAATTCTGTCCGCTTCCTTGCGGATTCGGTCGGCGACCTGCCGCGTGATGTGTCCGTCCGCAACGGCGGCCTCGAAGTCCTCTGTGTCCTTGATCCGGGCGGTGCCGTCCGGCTCGACCACGAGGTCAAGGACAAGATCGACCGTGTCGAAACCCCTCGCCGTTCGCTGCGTCGGATGTTGGAAGTTCACGTAGTAGCCGGTGAATTGCCGGTCGCCGTTGAACTCCAGGTCAACGCAGTACCACCGCCCGGCCGGCACGAGTCGGAGGAAACTGCCACCGACCCACGTTGCCGTGACCGACTCCCACGTCGAAAGATCACGCACGGGGCCGCCCCCGGGCGCTCGCCCCGCCCGAAAGGTCGTCTCCGGCGCGAGGTACAACACGGTCAGCTCGGGGGTGTCCGCAACGACCCGCAACGGCAGCGCCGTCATGACGCTGTCGCCGCAGAGTTCTCGGTAGGTGGCCACGTGTCCGTTCGGGAAACTCATCGATCGCTCGGCTCGAGTGGTGCGACCGATGCGGCGGTCATGTTTCAGGGGATTCGTCGGTACCGGTGGCCGGCTCACCGGCCGTGGAACGCCAGGGCGCGTTTGACAGGTTAACGAGGAGACCGTCCACGAAGCTCTCCAGCATCCACGCGAAGTAGTCATCGGTCTTCATGTCGACCAGGCCCTGCTGACCCTGCTGCAGCAACGGCAGGTCGGTGGGACCGAACTGATTGGGGATGGCGCCATTCCGGGGGCCACCCGGGCGCTTCGCTTCCTCCGCATCGAGCTCGGCGCGGCGCTGCCGCTCGACCGATGAGGTGGCAAAGCGGGCAACCGAGGTACCGAGCGCAACAGCCTCCGGTGTGCTGAGGCCGAACCCGACCAGTTCGTGGATGAACTGCTCGATCGCTCGCAGCCAGTTCGGCGACCGCGTACCGGTACGACCGAAGAAGTCACCGAGGCCGTCGTACTCCAACGCCAGATTCCGCACGCCGTGGCCGATGCCGATCAGGTAGCTCGCCGCATCCGATGGGTCGTCGATTGGCATGACAAACCGACCTGCGATCTCATCGGCGGCCAACAACACCAGATGATCACGACTCTCGACGTAGCGGTAGAGGCCCGAGACCGACACCTCCAGCCGGTCGGCAACCGACTGCAGGGTCAGATCCCGCAGTCCCACCTCGATTGCCGCCGCCACAACCTCGGCCCGTGACAAAGCAGGGGGACGCCCTGCGGAGCGCGATCGTTCCGGCATTCGCCCACCCTACATGAAGGGCATTCGCGAATAGAATACAGAAATATGTTTGCAAATTACGCTAGGCATGCTTAACTCGCGATTGTGCTGTCCCGTTGTCCCGCCGCGACCTTCCCCGAAAGGACCTTCACCTCGTGAACCACGGCATCAAGTTGCGCCGTACGCCGATCGCCGGCTCGGCCATCGTGCTCTCGGTGGCACTCCTCCTCGCCGCCTGCGGCAACGACGACGGCGACGGCGAATCAGCGGCTTCGGCACCGACGGAGTCGGCAAGTGCATCAGAGCCCGCAAACGCATCGGACTCGGCAAGTGCATCGGAGCCGACCGATCCTGCAGAACCCGCTCCGACCGACGAGGCGGCGCCGGAGTTCCGCACCATCGAACACGCAGGCGGCACCACCGAAGTCCCGGTTGATCCTCAGAACGTACTGGCGCTGGATGAGTACACCGCGTTGGTCATGTGGGAACTGGGCTTCCAGCCGACGACGGTCTACCGCTCCCTGCTGACCGTTTACACCGAACCGATCGCCAGCGCGCAGGGCATCGAACTCGTCGAGCACGCTCTCGCCGACCCATCGATCGAGGCCTCGGCGGCACTTGCTCCCGACCTCATCCTCAGTTTTGCCCACCCCACCACCATCGAACGGTACGACCTCTGGAGTGAAGCCGGCCCCACCGTCCTCTACGACGACTCCAAGCCGTGGCAGGAGCCGATCACCGTCATCGGCGAGGCGCTCGGTGCCGAGGACATCGCCGCGGAGCGCAC
>JBCCGJ010000070.1:0-19690 GCA_039029335.1 Actinomycetota bacterium
CCCTACCGCTCAGAAAACCAACGACGCAAACGACTCGACAACTGGCTCCACACCTACAACCATCACAGATGCCACACCGCCCTCGGCGGCCAACCACCCATCACCCGCGTCAACAACCAACCCGGGCAATACACCTAGGCCGTATACCGGGGCCCGCCTTTCAGGCCGTGTGCCATCCGCCGTCGACGCCGAGGTATTCGGCAGCGTCGTTGCGGTAGAAGGTGTCCGAACCGGACTGGGCCAGCACCGCCAGCATGGCCGGTAGGTCGCGGCCCTCGGCCTGCAGTTTCTCGATCACCCGGCCGGTGCCGATCGTGTCCAGGAGCTCAAACGGACCCATGGCCCAGTTGAATCCCCAGCGCATGGCCCGGTCGATGTTGACGATGTCGTCGCTGATCTCCGGCACCAGGTCCGCGGCGTACAGCAAACCGCCGCCGAAGATGTCCCAGGCCATTGCCCCCTGCGGGGTCTCGGTGAACATGACCTCACCGAGGTCACCGGGCACACCCTCCAGGTCCGGCTCGGCGGCCGGGCGCCACTCGCCCGTGGTGAGGTCGAAGATCTCCTTCTCCTTTGTGCCGTCCTCCAACCGGTTGACCCGGGAGAACCCACCGCCGGTCTTGCGGCCGAGCTGGCCCCGCTCCAGCATCTGCTGTTCGGTCTCGGGGAACGCCGCGCAGGCCAGACCGGGATCACCCTCCGGCAGGTTGGCGGCCAGGTTCTTGCCGACCAGGTCCATGACGTCAAGGCCGATCAGGTCGATGAGGCCGTACATACCGGTCGGCGGCAGGCCGACCGGATGACTGAGCACCGCGTCGATGGTCTCCTGGCTCATGCCGTCCGCAAGGTACGGCTTTGCCTTGTGGAGCCCGGAGAGCATGTAGTAGCAGCCGACCCGGTTGCCGATGAAGTTCGGTGTGTCCTTGGCGTAGACGACCCCTTTACCGAGCTGATCGGCGGCGAAGGAGGCCAGCGTGTCGATCACCGCCGGATCGGTGTCCGCTCCGGAGACCAACTCGAAGAGTTTCATGATCTGCGGCGGGTTGAAGAAGTGGGTGATTGCCACGTCTGAGCCGAACCGCTCCCCCATGCCCTCGGAGATGTCTCGCAGCGGGATGCCCGAGGTGTTGGATGTGACGATCGAACCGTCGGCCCGTGCCGCCTCGACCTTCTCGAACAGCTGCCGCTTGATACCGAGGTCCTCGACGATCACCTCGACGATCCAGTCGAACTCGCCAAGGCGATCGATGCCTTCGTCGAAGGTTCCGGTCTCCACCAGGTGGCGATGGTCGTCCTCGACGGCCCCCGCACCCTTCTCGGCCGCCTCGGCCGTGACATCCAGCATCAGCACCCGACAACCGGCGGCGGCACTGATGGCGGCGATACCCGAACCCATCGTTCCGCATCCCAGCACGGCCACCGATTCGATCTTGCGTTCAGACATGTACTGCTCTGCTTCCTGTCAGGCGTCGGTGATGCAACCGTGGGATGCATCCGACACATTCTTGATGTACTTCCAAAGGGTGCCCTGATGGGCCTTGAACGGAGGTGGGGTCCATGCCGCCAGCCTTGCCGTCATCTCGGCGTCGTCGACATCGACCGTTATCACGTGGGTCTCGTCGTCGATGGTGATCCGGTCACCGTCCCGAACGGCGGCGATCGGGCCACCTTCCTGGGCCTCCGGAACAACGTGGCCGATGATGAACCCGTGGCTGCCGCCGGAGAAGCGTCCGTCCGTGATGAGCGCCACGTCGTCCAGAAACCCCGCCCCGGCAAGCGCGCTGGTCGGGGTCAACATCTCCGGCATGCCGGGGCCACCTTTCGGACCCTCGTATCGGATGACGATGACGTCACCGGAGGTGATCCGCCCCTGCTCGAGGCCGGCGAGCATGTCCTCCTCGGAATCGAACACCCGGGCCGGGCCGGAGAAACGAAGGCCTTCTTTGCCGGTGATCTTGCCGACCGCCCCCTCCGGTGCCAGGTTGCCCCGCAGGATGCTGATGTGGCCCCGGGACTTCACCGAGTTCTCCAGCGTGGCAACGATGGTCTGACCGTCCGCCAGATCCTCCACCGACTCCACGTTCTCCGCGATGGTCCGGCCGGTGATCGTCATCTGATTGCCGTCCAGCATCTCCTTCTCCAGGAGGTATTTCACAACGCCGGGAACACCACCGACCTGGTGCAGTTCCTCCATGACGTACTGACCGGACGGCTTGAGGTCCGCCAGCATCGGCACACGGCTGCTTGTGTCGAGCCAATCGTCGATGGTCAACTCCATCTCGAACGCATTCGCGATGGCGATGAGGTGCAGCACGGCGTTCGTGGAGCCGCCGAGCGCCATCGTCACCACCATGGCGTTCTCCAGCGATGCCCGGGTCACGATCCGCCGAGGGGTGAGATTCTTCTCCAGGAGGCCGTACATCGCCCTGCCTGCCGCGACGCACTCGGCGTTCTTCGCCGGATCGAGCGCCGGGGTGCAGGACGAGTACGGCAGCGAGAGGCCCATGACCTCGATGGCGGTAGCCATGGTGTTCGCGGTGTACATCCCACCGCACGCGCCGGCCCCGGGGCAGGCGTCTGCGACGATGGCCTGCCGCTCCTCCTCGGTGATGGTCCCCGCGATGGTCTGGCCGTAGCTCTGGAACGCCGAGACGATGTCCAGCTTCTGCTCGACACCGCCGATCACCGCACAACCCGGCTCGATCGTGCCGCCGTAAACCATGATGGCGGGCCGGTCGAGGCGACCCATTGCCATCACCACACCGGGCATGTTCTTGTCACAGCCCGGCAGGGTCACCAGGCCGTCGTACCACTGGGCCCCCACCACGGTCTCGATCGAATCGGCGATGAGGTCCCGGCTCTGCAGCGAATACGACATGCCGTCCGTGCCCATCGACATCCCGTCCGAGACACCGATGGTGTTGAACCGCATGCCGATCAACCCCGACTCGGTCACCCCGTCCTTGACCTGATCGGCCAGGTCGCCGAGGTGCATGTTGCACGGATTGCCCTCGTACCAGCAGGACGCGATGCCGACCTGGGCCTTCTGCAGGTCCGCCTCGGTCAGGCCGGTCGCGTAGAGCATGGCCTGGGATGCGCCCTGGCTCGCAGGCTGGGTGATGCGGGATGAAAATCGGTTCAGTGCGTTCGTCCGGGCTCCGTTTTGGGCTCCGTTTTGGGAGCCGTTGGTGGACGGCCCCCCGTTGCTCGCGGACATGTTGTTCCCCTTGAGATCTTGATCGATTCGCTCTGGAATCTAGCGTCTGAGAGTCAACCAGGCTCCGGATTCGGCCGATCGACATCAAACACGGCGGTTGGCGCCGACGTTCGGGCGCTACCCTGGCACAAGCTTGTCGCCCCTCCTAGCACCTCCTGAGGTCATCCCGATATGGGCTCCGAAGCACAGACACAAAGCCCACTACAACACTGGCCACGGCCGCTGACGTTCGTCCTGTCGGGTGGCGGCGCGTACGGCGCAACCCAGGTCGGCATGATCCGTGCCCTTCGCCAGGCCGGCATCGACCCGGACATGGTTGTCGGCACCTCGGTCGGTGCGCTCAACGGCACCCTGCTCGCCGCCAATCCCATCCTGGCCGTGGACCGGCTGACCAAGATCTGGAATTCCCTGACGGAGTCCGGGGTCTTCGGCGGCCGCTCCCGGTTCGGCGCCGCCCTGTCGGCCATCCGGAACGGACTCAAGGTCCACAACCCGGGCCTTGTCTCACCCGAGGCGCTGCAGCGGCTGATCGACACCCATCTTCCGGTCTCCGCCATCGAGGAGCTCAGCGTCCCCACCGGCATCGTCGTCACCGATGCGCTGGTCGGCACGCCGAAGGTTCTGAGCCGCGGGCCGATTTCCCCTGCGCTTCGGGCCAGCGCCGCCATTCCCGGTGTGTTCCCGCCTGTCGGTATCGACGGGTGTTTCTACGTCGACGGCGGTGTCTCGGCCAACGTGCCGATCCGCCAGGCGGTGGCCTTCGGGGCGAAGAGCATCGTGGTACTCGACGCAAATCCCGGCTCGATGCCGGGCACGCTGCCGGACTCGGTGATCGGCTCCATCGTCCACGCCTCGGCCATCATGCTGCGCAACCAGCGGGCGGACGCGGTCGAAGACCTGGTCGGCAAGTACCCGATCCTGAAGCTTCCGCCGTCAACGCCGCCCACCAAGAACTCCTTCGACTTCGAAGACTCGGAGGCGCTGATCGAAACCGGGTTCGACGTGACCCGGGATTTCCTCCGCCAGCTCCCGGACCTCACCGACACCAGCCCGACACGGGCGGAGCGGACCGAGGAGCCGCCACCGCCGGCGCCGGAGCCGCTCACACCGGAGCAGACGGACGGGGAAGACCGGGACAACACCGGGCCCCAGACTCGGCTGCGGCTCTGATCATCCTGCCCGGGTGGTCAGGCTGATCCTGGGCGGCGCGGCGGCCACCTTCGGCACCGCGTGTTCCCAGTGATGCTGGGTTGCGCCGCCCATCACCAGCAGATCCCCGGAGTACATGACAAACCGGTGCGTCTCGGTGTTCCTTGTCTGGTCACGGATGACAAACGCGCGCGGCCCGCCCAGGCTGATGATCGCAACAAGCGGATCGACGTTTGTCCGGCCGATCCGGTCCGCATGCCAGGCAACGCTGTCCTGGCCGCTCTGGTAGTAGTTGCAGAACAACCCCCGGAACGTGCGGCCGTAGTGTTTGGTGAGGGTTTTCGCCGCGGACTTCACCACCCATGGAACGGCGGTGTCCGACAGCCGGAGTGACGCGGTGAGCCGAGGCTCGTCCAGCCACTTGCCGTACATGAGCCGCTCACCACGGAACCAGTCGAAGTCGGCCTGCACCCGCTGGAACAGGCTGTCCGCCCCGTCGATGAAGCCGCCGACGAAGTCAACCCAGCAGCACGGGTCCAGCTGGGTCCGCCGGAACGCGGGGCTTGCGGTCACGGCGGCCGGACCGGAACCGAACAGCGAGAGGGGAAGCGGGGCGTCGGCCATCACCGTCCACACTACTCGAACGTTCGTTCTGGTCAACCTGCCGGCCGAACATCCCGGGCCACCCCGGCACCGAGACGGCAGCAATCATCCAGGCACTGACGGCCAGGATCGACCCGGAGAACAACGACCTCCACCTCCTGGCCGACGCCCTTCAGAACGGCGGGGCTAGTGGGCCGATCCACTCGCAGGGCTACACTGCACGAACGTTTGTTCCCGTGCGGTAGGAGAGCCACCGATGGCAGAGGCCCCGAAGCTGAAGGACTACTTCACACCTCAGGTGATCACCGAGATCGGTGAACGGTTCGCCGCAACGGCGCCGGGTTTCGACGTCGACCGCTTCTGCGAGGCCGTCCTGTCGAATGGCTGGGACGACCTGACCTTCACCGCCAGGACGGGACGGGTCGGCGATGTCCTGTGGGACCAGCTGGGCCGCGACCCCCTGATCGCCCTGCAACACATCGAGGCGGTGCTACCAGACGAGCTGGGTGACCCGGAGGGTGCGCTGACCGAGGGGTTCTGGATGTGGCCGCTCGGCGATCTCATCGCCGCCCACACCGTCGACCACCCCGACGCCGCCCTGACGACCATCGAGGCGCTGACAAGGCGGTTCACCGGGGAGTTCGCGGTTCGGCCGTTCCTGGCCAGATACCCGGAGACGCTCGACCGGGTCGAGGCCTGGGCCACCAGCGACAACGAGCACGTCAGGCGCCTGGCCAGCGAAGGCACGCGGCCCCGGCTGCCGTGGGCCACGCGGCTGACGCTGCCCCTTGAGCGGATACTCCCGATCCTCGCCACCCTTCGACGGGACCGGTCGCGCTACGTCCAGCGGTCGGTGGCCAACCACCTGAACGACCTGGCCAAGGACAATGGTGAGCGGATCGTCTCACTGCTGGAGGAGTGGCACGCCGAGGACGTACCGGAGACCACCTGGATCGTTCGCCATGCCATGCGGAACCACCTGAAGGACGGCGACCCCCGAGTGCTCGCGCTGTTCGGTTACCAGCCGGCCGACGCCGCGGTGGGAGATCTGACCGTCACACCGGAGACGGTGGCCGTCGGCCAGACGGTCACTATCGACTTCACGCTGACCACAGGAGCGACGGCCCCGCAGCGGATCATGGTTGACCTCGTGGTTGGCTACCGGAAGGCGAACGGATCCGTCGGCCCAAAGGTCTTCAAGTTCCGGGACTTCGAGCTGGCGGCCGCCGCGACGGAGCCCTGCACCAGATCACTTGCGATGGTTGAGCGATCAACCCGCAAACTCCACCCCGGGCACCACACCGTGGCCGTGCGGGTCAACGGTGCGGACCTCGCAGAGACCACGTTCGAGCTCACCACCTGAGGGCAAAAAAGGGCGGCCGACCGACTCCCTCCGACCGGCCGGCCGCCAGGCGCCGCATGGGGAGAGTCGGCGCCAGAACAAATCTCGGCCTACCCCAGGCGCAACACCTTTTCGGCCGAACCCGCAACGCCGTTCCGGACCAACAGGTCGGCCATGGCAGCCGTGATCGGCTGACCCGTCGCGTGCTCGATGCTCAGCCACTCGCCGGCCGGGTCGAGCTCCATGAATACCCACTCCCCGTCCGACCGCAGCCGTAGGTCGATCGCTCCGTAGACCAGGCCGAGGCGACGAACAAGGTCCATAAGCCGCCCGCTGACCTCCTCCGGCACCTCGATGGCCTCCATACCGACCGTGGCCGGCGCTCGAAGACCATCGCCGACAGCTCCCGAGTCGCCCGACTGGAGCGCACCGGCAAACAGCCTGTCCCCGACGACGACCGCCCGAACATCGCACAGTGCGTCGACGTGCTCCTGGAGGATGACCGGCGCGTATCGCACACAGTCGATGAGCTTCAGCTCGGCGGGGCGGAGAAGCCGAGGCGTCCGCCGGGGGCCCGGAAGAATGGAGAACGCCCGATAGGCCACGCGGCCGTGGCCGTGTTCCTCGATGAAACGCATCGCCTCGTCCGGATCGTTGCATATCAGCGTGTCCGCGGTGCGCAGCCCGATGTCCTGGGCGCTGCGGAGCTGGGCGATCGTCCGGCGGGCAAGTCGATCGTGTTCCGGATCGTTGACCCAGAACACATCGAGTGCGTACCACAGACCGGCCAGGGCCTCCTGGGCCTCGTTCGGGCCGAACGGGCGCTGGGTGTCACCGGCGACCTCCAGATTGATATGCAGCTGGGCGCCGCGGCGCCACCAGATCGACCCGATCTCATCAAGGTCGCAGGCACCGTCCTCGAACCTCAACCCGTGGCGACGCCCACCGTCGCCGACGTAGCGCGCACCCATGGTCGCCCCCTGGGGGAAGCTGGACAGGTCGGCCACGATCACGGATCCGCCGACCCGCTCGATCTCGGCACCGACTGCGGCAGCGTGCAGGTCACCGTCCGGCGCGATGATGAGGACGGTCATCGTTGCCGGTCCAATGGCCGTCGGCTGCCGGGTGCCCGCCGGACCATCCGGATGGTCCGGTCCAGCCCTGCATCGATGAACGTGCCGGGTGGCCGACCGGCGGGAATGTACCTCATATCGACCATCGAGTGAGTCCTCCGTGAATCGCGGACGCGGGACGGGATGTCCTGCGTCGAAATCACCCGATGTCCTTCCGCCGCCGCCAGCCGGTGGGTTGAGCGAGTCGGCATCGAGTACTAAACGGACGATTCACGTGTCCGTTTGATACACCGACCGCACGGGAATCCTCCGTACGGCATCCACGCCGACCGGGACAGTCGCCCCGCCCGTCATGCCGGGCGCTATCTCGGCCGCGTGCCGTCCAGGGTGGCCAGGACCACCCGGCAGGCGGCGTGAATACGGTCCGGATCGGCTCGCCCCTTCGCCATGGTGGCGATGCCGATGAGCGCCATGGTGAAGTATGCGGCGAGGTCATCGATGTCGGCCGATTCCGAGACCTCGCCCGCTGCACGGCCGTTCTCCAGCGCGGCACGGAAGGCGTCGGTGAGGCGATCGAAGTAGGCGTCGACCCGCTCCCCACTGGTGGGCTCGAGAACCGCCCGCTCAACCGCCGTGTTGCAGAGGAGGCAGCCCCGCCCCTGGGCCCAGTCCTCGGATGCGGTTGCAAACCCGACAAAGGTCGAGCGAATGTCCTCGACGCCGGCACCGTCCGCTTCGGTCGCCGCGAGCACCGCGGTCAGGCTGGTGCTGTTGTAGTGATCGAGTGCCGCATCGAACAGCTCCTGTTTGGAACCGAACTCCGCATACATGCTCTTGCGGTTGACTCCCAGCTCTTCCACAAGCTCCGCCGTACTGGTTCCGGTGTACCCCTGGCGGTGGAACAGGTCCATCGCCAGTTCGAGGAGCGTCGTCCGATCGTATTTTTTGACACCTGCCATGGCGGTGTATGCACCTCCCCGGGCGGCCGGATCGGCGGGCCCGAAATTTCTGCTTGACTCAATAGTAACTGATTGATTACCTTGATCACAAGTAACCGATCAGTTACCTACGAGGGTAACCGAACCAGAAAGCGGAGAAAACCATGGACACCAACCACATCACCGTCGTCTACAAGTGGACCGCAAACGAAGGAAAGCTCGACGAGCTGACCAAGATCTACAGCGCCGTGACCGACGCGATGGAACAGAACGAGCCGGGCGCCGAGACGGTCCACGTCTACGTCTCCACCGACGAGAACGCCGTCTACGTTCGGGACGAGTTCACCGACGCCGATGCGATGGGGTTCCACCTCGGGACCACCGCCGCCGCCCACTTTCCCGATCTCCTGGCCATCGCGACACCCGGTCCCTTCTTCTTCCTTGGCGATGTCCCGGACGAGATGCGCCAGGCGACCGAGCAGATGCAACTCGGCGGCCAGTTCGCCAGCCATGCCGCAGGCTTCGACCGCTGAGTGATCCGGCCGGGGCGAGACCGGACGGACCAACCGGAGTCAGCCGGCCACGATGTTGTGCTCGGGACCGTAGGGGAAGCCGGTGATGTTTGTTGTGCCGGTCTCCCCCACCACCAGAATGTCATGCTCCCGGTAGCCGCCGGCCCCCGGTTGCCCCTCGGGGATCATGATCATCGGCTCCATGGAGACCACCATGCCGGGCTCCAGCACGGTGTCGATGTCCTCCCGCAGCTCAACGCCGGCCTCCCGGCCGTAGTAGTGGCACAGCACCCCGAAGGAGTGGCCGTACCCGAAGGACCGGTACTGCAGAAGGTCGTACGACCGGTAGATCTCGTTGAGGGTGGCGGCAATGTCCCCGCAGCGGGCACCGGGTTTGATCAGTTCGAGTCCGGCCTCGTGCACCTCGACGTTGATGTTCCACAGCCGCAGCGCCTCGTCGGATGCGTGCTCGCAGAACAGCGTGCGCTCGAGGGCGACGTAGTAACCGAAGATCATCGGGAAGCAGTTGAGACTCAGGATGTCGCCGGACTCGATGATTTTGTTGGTCACCGGGTTGTGGGCCCCGTCGGTGTTGACGCCGGACTGGAACCAGGTCCACGTGTCCATCAGTTCGACGAACGGGAAGCTGTCGGCGATGGCTCGGATCATGGCGTTCGTCGACGCCATCGCCACCTCGTGCTCCGGCACACCAGCGGCGATGGCGTCTCGGCAGGCCTCGCCCCCCAGGTCCGCGACGTTCGCCGCCAACGTGATGTGCCTGATCTCCTCGTCGGACTTCACGGTCCGCATCCACATGGTCGGCGTCCCGACATCCACCAGTTCCACACCGGGAAGGGCGGCTTCCAGCTTCGCCCGCAGATCCAGGTTCACCTCGTCGAACTCGATACCCAGCCGCTTCACATCACCGGTCAGGCTCTTGACCGCGTGAAAGAAGTTGTCCTTGCGCCAGTCGGTGTAGATCAGATTGTCCCCGTGGGTCCGCCGCCAGGGCTGTCCCCCGTCGATCGCCGCGGTGATCGAGGTGGCCCGATCGCCATCGACCACAAACCCGTAGTTCCGACCGAACCGGCAATAGAGGAAGCCGGAGAAGTAACAGATGTTGTGGTACGAGGTCAGCAGGCAGGCGTCGATGCCCTCCATGGCCATGTGCTGTCTGAGCAGCAGCTGCCTGCGGTCCATCTCCCCATCGGAGAACGGACCCGGTGCCGCCTCCCCGTTGCGCCACTCCAGCGTCCTGGCCATCCCGGTCGCACGGTCGATATCGCCCATCTCTGCTCGCTCCTCGCTGTTTCAGGCCTACTGCGTCTTCACACCTGGTCGGTCGGCAACGTCACAAAGAGGCTCTTCGCCTCGACCATCGGGCTGCCGCGCCGGTCAAGGATGGCACCAACCACGCGAACCATGCGACCTCTGGGCTCCTCGGCCGTGGCCTCAACACGGTACGGCCCGTCGGCCAGCAGCACCGGCTGCGGGTAGCGGAGGTCCAGCTTGCCGGTCACGACCCGCCGCCCGAGCGCCGCGGCCGCCACCCTGGCCGACACGTGGTCCAGGACGGTCGCCGCCAGGCCACCGTGCAGCCATCCGTGATTACCCCGGTGCTCGGGTTGCGGGTGGAAGAAGCCGACGGCCGTGCTGCCGATGATCTCCACCGTCGGGTGCAACGCCATCATGACCCGGGAGACCGCCTCGTCGGCCGTTTCCGGCGGGAGGTCATCAGCCATGGGCGCCGCCCTCCTCGGCCACCGGGTAGGTGGCCCGGAACCGCAGGTAGGAACGGAACAGTCCGACGGTGAAGATGAGCAGGCTGCCCCAGACCACGTATTCGACCAAGCCGTACACCGCGAACACGCTGCCCGCTCTGGCCAGCCAGTAGTAGCGGATGCCTCGGCCGAAGAACGTCGCCAGGGCGTAGCGGAACTGGTGGTACCCCCGCAGCACCGCGACGAGTCGGAACGGCTCGAACGGCAGGAAGCTGAACCCGCCGACCACAAGCCCGACGAACATGTGGCGCTCCGCCATGTCGATCCACCGGTTGGTGCCGATGAACTCACTGAAGCGGTCGAAGACCGGATGGCTTGCGGCCCGAAGGATCCACTGCCGTTCCGCCAGAACCGCAACGGCGTTCACCGCGCCGCCGACCACTCCGAGCGTCAGCGCTGCGTTGTTGGCGGCGACGTTGAGCACATAGGCGTCCGCGGGCAGCGGGACGAAGGTGGAGGCCCCGGCCATAAAGCCTGCGTATCGCAACAGCGACGAGCCGGTGACAACCCCGAGGAACCACACGCCGGTGGCCGCCACCCCGAAGGCGACGGCGATCCACCAGAGCTCAGAGGTTCGAAAGGTTCGGGACACGCTTGGCTACCGTAAACCGCAGGACCATGATCACGGTGTACATGATCCACGACACCAGTCCACCAAACGCAATCTTGTGAGGCCACTGGCGCTCCTCCAGAGGCTCCGTTCTGGCCATCAGAACGGACCGGAACTCCCGAATGAAATCCGGATCGGTGATCAGCAAACAAATTTCCTGATTACACCAGAAGCTGTGGCGACCGAAGTTGGACGAGCCAACCAGCAGCTTGTCGCCGTCGACCAACAGGAATTTGGAGTGGGAGAAGTTGGTGTAGGTGGCCAACGAGACGCCGGCGCGCCGCAGCCGCCACTTCAGGTACGGGCTCATCGCCCGGTAGACCAGGAAGTTGTTTCGCTTTGTCGCCAGGACGGTCTTTTTCGGAGCGGTCGCCTTGGCCAGGAGCTGGGTGAGGCCGACGTCGATGGCGTAGGGCGACGCCAGTTCGATGCTCTCCTTGGCGTTGAGCACCAGCCCGTTGAAGACGTCCTCCACCTCGCGGTTGGTCACGATGACCTCGTTGACCGACCGGCGCCCGCCCGCTCTGGTGAACTCGAAGTCCGAGACAACGGCCTGGCGGATCTCCTCGTCGTCGATCCGGATCATGAAGTCGTGCCAGGAGAAGTTGTGGTCGCTGACGTTGATCCCGCCCAGGTAGACGTCGTCATCGATCACGAACAGCTTCTTGTGGTTCCTGGCGAGGGCGTACAGGTTGCCCCTTCCATTCGGCTGGGTGAAGGTCAGATCGACCCCACCGTCCCGAAGACGCTCGTACATGCGGGTGGTGGCCGCCGCCTCGTCCCGAACCGCCGGCCTGCCGACCGGTTGGTCGCTGACGAAGCGGAGGGCGAAACAGTCGACCAACAGCTGGACCTTCACCCCGCGGGCCGCGGCAGCCAGCAGTCGGGCCGCAACGTCCTGGCCCGACCGGTCACCGTCGAACGTCATCAGTTGGACAAGGACCCGATGCCGGGCCCCGTCGAGCCGTTGATGCAGCTCCTCGACGAACTGGGGGGTCTGCAGCAACGTGAATCGGCTCGAGGATCCTGCGGTTGCTGTCCGCGCACGGGAGGTGGGCAACCGATCAGCGGAGGGTCCGGTCCGGTCGGAAAGGCCAACGTCGTCCGAAGACGACCGATCCGAGTCCGCTGCCACCCCGTGATACTAGAGGCAGCTCCATGAGCCAACGTGCAAAATGAGTGGATCGACCCGCTCAAAACAGCCTGGTTTCCCACCATCCGCCCCGGCGTTCGACGGTGGATTTACCCACCGGAGCCCAGCGGTAGGCTGTCGACGATGAACGGTGGCCGGGAGTGACCTCTGACGAGCTGGGGCAGTCGTCCGATCCCGAGCTTCGCCTCGGGGTGTATCCCGGTTCGTTCAACCCGCCGACGGTCGCCCATCTGGCCATCGCCGAAGCGGCCAGGGACAAGCACCGGCTCGACCGCGTTGACCTGTGTGTCAGCACCTCGGCGCTGGCCAAGGAGCATGTGGTCCACCCGCTCTTCGCCCATCGGGTCGAGGTCCTCGAGGCGGCGGTCGCCGGCCTCGACTGGCTTGCGGTGAAGGTGACCGAACTGCAGTTGGTGGCCGAGATCGCCACCGGGTACGGCGTACTGATCATGGGCGCCGACAAGTGGACCCAGATCCAGGATCCGGTGTGGTACGGCGACGACCCGGCGGCTCGTGACGCGGCGCTGGCTTCTCTGCCGACCGTGGCGGTCGCCCCGCGGGACGGCCACGAAACGCCGGCCGAGTTGACGCTGGACGTCATCCCGGACCTCATCGCCAAGGTCTCCTCAACGATCGCCCGGGCCGGTGAGACCCGGCTCATGCTTGCCGCGGCGCAGGACTTTGCGGCCAGAACCGGAGCGTGGATCGACCCGGACCGCTACACCGCCTGGCTCAACTCCCAGCCCGGGTAGCGGCCGCACCTACCGGCGTCGCGTAAGCGAAGCGACAGGAGCACGGTTAGTGAGCGAAGCGAACGGCGCGAACGAACGGCAGTGAGCGAGCAAGCGACGGTTACTCCGGGCCTTCGCTGCGGATCCGCTCCACCTCGCTCATCGCTTCCTTGAGGCGGTCGATCCACTCCGACTGATGGGTCCCGACCTGGTGCACACACCAGGAGAGCGCCTCGGACCGGCTCCTGGCGACACCGGAGTCAATCAGGGTGTCAAGGATCTGTCGCTGATCGAAGCGAAGCCTGGTCATGACCGGCACGGATGCGGTGGTGAACCGCATTTCCACCGGACCGCACATCGCAACCCAGGAGACCGTCCGACGCCACCGGTTCTGGGCGGCCTCGGCGATCTTCATACGCTGCAGCCGGGTCTCCTCCCGGAAGCCGGAGATGCGGGCGGTGGCGGCCGTCCTGGCCGCATCCTCACCCTCGGGAGCCGATGAAGGGGCGGCGAGCGTCCCGAAGACCAGGATCTCGTCACGGTCGGCTTTGACGGTCACCGGCTCGGGAAACCAGTCGTCGGGGATTCGGCCGGCGAACCACGCCGCGGTTTCGAGCTCATCACAGGGTGGTCGAGAGGTCATCGGAAGCCTGCTTTCGGTCCGGGGACCGGTCTGACGGTCCCGAAATCGGTGGGAAACGGCGGATTTGGGGGGGGTTTGGGAATGTGGCCGGGGTTAGTGGTGTTAAACCTACAACAGCAATTACATGTAATCAAGTAAGCACCGAAGCGACCAGGACGGTACGAGCGGTCTCCGCCCGCACTCGACGCCTGGAGGCCGGACCAACGGCCCCCGGGCTGCACGACCCGCTCTCAAGGAGGGCACAACAGCTATGCCGACGACTGACACCTCAGACTCAACCGCACCGGACCGGGGCGGCAACCACAACCCGGACGCCGAGCAGCTCCCGGTTCTTCCCCTGCCGGACGGCGTGATCCTGCCGGACATGGTGGTGACCGTGACCATGCAGTCCCCCGAAGCCCGCCAGATTCTCAACTCGGTCTCGAACGGGCGCCTGCTCGTGGTGCCCCGCATCGATGGTGTGTACGCCTCCGTCGGGGTCATCGCCACCATCGCGGATCAGGACTCCCTGCCGGACGGGTCACCGACCGTGACCCTTCGGGCCCACGATCGGGCGAAGGTCGGGGCCGGTGTCATCGGCGCCACCAACGGCCTGTGGGTCGCCGCCCATCCCCTGCCCGAGCCAAAGCCGGATCGGGAAACGATCGACCTGGCCACCGTCTACCGAGCAGCGGCGACCAACCTGCTCGACCGGGTCGGCGGCCGACGGATGGTTGGTGCGCTTCCCCCGGTGGACCAGCCCGGGACGCTGGCCGACTCCATCGCCTACTGGCCGGACCTGTCCATCGAGCAGCGGGTCGAGCTGCTGGAGACCGCCGACGTCAAGGAGCGGCTGCGCCTGGCGACCGAGTGGGTGAAGGAAGCCCTCGCCGAGTTCGAGATCCGGGAGAAGATCCAGAAGGACGTGTCGGAGGACCTGGAGTCCTCCCAGCGGGAGGCCATCCTCCGCAGGCAGATGTCGGCCATCCAGTCGGAACTGGGTGAGGCCGATGGTGACGTCATCGCCGAGTACCGGCAGAAGCTGACAACCCTCACCGAGGCGGAGGCGGCCCCGGAGGCCACGCTCGAAGCCATCGAAAAGGAGATCAACCGGCTCGAGCGGACCGGCAACGAGTCCATGGAGGCCAACTGGATCCGGACGTGGCTCGACAACGTGTTCGATCTGCCCTGGACCGAGCGTTCGGTCGAGCGGCTCGAACTCGATGAAGCCCGGGCCATCCTGGACGCCGATCACACCGGTCTCGCCGAGGTCAAGGATCGGCTGATCGAGCACCTCGCCGTCCGCAAGCTCCGGACCGAGCGGAACGTCACCGACGATCCATCACACCGACGCGGCGGGGCGATCCTGGCGCTGGTCGGGCCCCCGGGCGTCGGCAAGACGTCGCTCGGCGAGTCCGTCGCCCGGTCCCTCGGCCGAAACTTCGTTCGGCTGGCCCTCGGCGGTATCCGGGACGAGGCCGAGATACGGGGCCACCGCAGGACCTACGTCGGGGCTCGCCCCGGTCGCCTGGTCGCCGCGCTGACCGAAGCCGGTTCGATGAACCCCGTCATCCTCCTCGATGAGATCGACAAGGTCAGCGGCGGCTGGCAGGGCGACCCGTCCGCAGCCCTTCTCGAGGTCCTCGACCCGGCTCAGAACCACTCGTTCCGGGACCACTATCTGGAGTTCGAGCTGGACCTGTCCGATGTGGTGTTCATCGCAACGGCCAACGTCCTGGACACGATCCCCGGACCGCTGCTCGACCGGCTTGAGCTGATCAACCTCGATGGATACACCGAGGTGGAGAAGACAACCATCGCCCGCGATCACCTGATGCCCCGGCTGCTGAAGCGGAACGGCCTTGAGCCGGATGAGATCGACGTCACCGACGACGCCCTCGCCCACATCGCCACCCGCTACACCAGGGAGGCGGGCGTCCGCCGGCTAGAGCGACAGCTGGACAAGGTCATCCGGAAGACGGCGACAAAGATCGCCAGCCGCACCCTCGACGACATCGCCGCAGGCGGTGACCATGCTGCAATCGACGACAACCCGGGAACCGACGGCAACCCGGCAACCGCCGACGGACCGATCGTGATCACCGACGAGGATCTGGCCGACCTGCTCGGCAAGCCGATCCCCGAGGAGCAGGTGCAGGACCGGATCGACCGTCCGGGTATCGCAACCGGACTGGCAGTGACCGGCGCAGGCGGCGACGTTCTCTTCGTCGAGACCGCCCTGGTCGACGGTGACGGCGAGGCGATCCTGACCGGCCAGCTCGGTGATGTGATGAAGGAGTCTGCGGCGATCGTCCGGTCGTTGGTCAACACCAAGGCGGAGGCGCTCGGATTCACGATGCCGGACGGCAAGCGGTTCCACATCCACTTCCCCGCCGGAGCGGTTCCCAAGGACGGCCCGTCGGCCGGGGTCACGATGACCACGGCGTTGACCAGTCTCCTGACCGGTCGTACGGTCCGGGACGACCTGGCCATGACCGGTGAGGTCACCCTGCAGGGTCGGGTCCTACCGATCGGCGGGGTCAAGCAGAAGGTGCTTGCCGCCCACCGGGCCGGCCTGAATACCGTGCTGCTCCCCAAGGACAACGGCCAGGACCTGGAGGACATCCCCGAAGAGGTCCGCGACGCCATGGACATCCATCTGGTTGGCGACGTCGACCAGCTGCTCGAGCTGGCACTGGAGCCGGCGAGCGCAACGGCCCCGGCGGCCTAGCCACCGGCACAGGCTCAACCGGCTGCGGTCCGGATCGTTACCCTCTCCCCGACGATCCGGTGTCACCGTCACCAGCACCACACCCACCACCCCCACGGTGAACCAAGCCGCAGCCGGTAAACGCAGATGGGGCCGGGATCCGATCGGATCCCGGCCCCTTCTCAGTTTTGTTCCGACCCCGAGGGGTCAGAGCAGTTCAGAACCGTTATCAGCCTGCGGCCCGAGCGGCGGCGAGCCACCCGTCTGCGAGCTCACGGTTGTTGGTGATCCACTCGGCGGCGATGCGCTCGACATCGGCCTGGGCACCATCGGAGTTGGTCAGCGCAACACCGGCGATTGCCAGGTCGATCAGCGCCGGCTTGAACTCGTTGAAGAGCGCCTCGGCTGCCGGGTTGTCAGCCAACCAATCCTTGTTTGCGGTGATCTCGATGTCGGCGGCGAGCCAACCGACCTGACAACCGTCCGGACCCTGGAGGCAGGTGTCCGCACCGAGGTCCGAGTAGCCGATCTGGCCGTCACGACGCTGTGCGTACTCCTCGCCGCCTTCCTTACCGAGCGGGTTGGAGTCATCGATGACGTCGGCGTTCTCAACCGACAGCCACATGGTCAGTTCACCGGGGATGGCCTCAGCCAGGTAGCTGGTGGGGGTCCAGGTGTAGATGATCGCCGGCTCGCCGGCCTTGGCCAGGTCGAGGAACTCGGCGAACATGGCGTCGTAGCCTGCCTGGGTCTGCTCCAGGTTCTCCCAGCCGGCGAACTCGATCTGCGACGCCATGATGTCGTCACAGGTCCAGTCCTCGGGGCAACCGTAGAACTCACCCTTGCCGTTGCCGTCGGAGTCGAGCTGCGACCACAGGGCCTCGTCGTCGTTGATCTGGCCGAGGGTGGTGATGCCCTCCGCTTCAGCCCAGCTCTTGGTGATGAGCATGCCCTGGAGGCCGCCACCGGGCATCAGCGAGCCCTCGAGGCGGACCAGGTGGTCACCGACGATCGAGCCGTCGGTCCGCTCACCCTCCCACCAGGAAAGGTGGCCGGGGTACCAGCTGTTGGCCCAGAAGTCCATGTCGCCTTCGGCCATGGTCTGATAACCAAGGTCGGGAGCGAACTCCAGGTTGTCCGGGCTGGAGACGTCGTAGCCGAGCTCCTCCATCAGGTCGTGGAGGATCTGGGCCTGCACGTAACCGGAGGACCAGTTGGCCCGGCCCATGTTGACGGTCTTGCCCTCACCGGGCGTCAGGTTGTCGGCGGCTGCTTCTTCGCTGCCCTCACTACCGGCTTCGGCGGAGTCGTCACCACCGTCCGAGCCGCAGGCGGCGGCCAGCAGCGCAAAGGCGGCCAGAAGGGCCAGTAAGAAATGCGGTTTGCGTTTTGTCATTGGTTTGCTTCTCTCCCTTGGTTCTCTCGTAAAACATACGAGAAGCTGTATTCGACGCTAGCGCGTGCCGGCAGGCGAGGCCGACCCGGGCTGAGCGGTATTGCAATGGCGGCGAGCCCCTCAGCTCCCCACCAAACCGTGATCCACCGCTTCTTCAGTGGGGGATTCCTCGGAGTTCACAGATTCACTCATCGTCGGGGAATCCGAATAGACCTTCCGACGTTGGAACTCACCAACGACGGAGCGTCCGATTGAAAACAGAATGAATGCTCCGGCCAGGGCGATCATGGAGCCAGCCCCGGTGATGGCCCTCGGCTCGCCACTTCTGGTGAAGGAGAAGATCCAACCGGCGGGGACGGCCACCGCGGCAAGTCCGGCGCCGGCCGCAACGATCCCACCGAGCCAGCGGGCCCGCTCGTTTGTCGGCATGATGCCCCCGGCGAACAGCGCCCCGATCAAGGCGATCAGACCGAACCCGAGTAGCGGCCAGCCAAGACGGGGGCCGTCGCCGTCCAGCGCGGAGCGGACCGGGGCGTCCTGGGCCTGGGCGAGGTTGATCATGTTGGTGATTTCCTGCCCGTTGGCGATCTGCTTGTTGATGTCGTCCGCCGCCTCGGCCTGGAGCCGGTCGATCTCGGCCTGCATCTCCGGCGTGATGAGGGAGTCGAGACGCTCATCGATGAGCCAGGCGCTGTAGGTACCAACCCCGATGATGGCCACGGCGGCAACAGCCCCGATCATCATGCCGGCGTTCAGCGTCAGCTTCAGCGGTCGACGCGGCGCGTAGGGTGCAGCGGTTGCGGCGATCCCGGCGCCAACGACCGCAACGGCCGTGGCGGCCACGGCGAGGTAGGCGCCGATGCCGTGGCTGTACTGCTCGACGAAGGCCGAGGGCTGCAGCAGTACATAGCCGACCGCGCCACCGAAGGCCGCGAGTGCGGCGATCATCGCGCCGTCCGCGCCCAGCCGGGGAGCGCCCCGGGCCCAGGTGTCGAAGCCGATGGCGGCGAAGGCGATGGCGAACAGGACAAGGCCGATGTTGGACAGCGGCCCGAACCCCACGTCCAGCATGTTGAGCAACCACACCAGCACCGCTCCGGCGGCCAGGGCGATGAAGATGACACCCTGCAGCCGATTGAGGTTGCGGGAGATGCCGTCCATCTGCCCGAACATCGGTCGCAGCGCGGCTGCTGCGGCCAGCAGGCCGAACAGGATGACGATGATGGCGAAGATCGAGCCGCCACTGGCCTCGATGCCGAGCGAGCTTGTGCCGAGCAGACCGATCTCGTCGTCCCGGCGGCCCCAGCTGGACACCAAACCGGCGTCGATGCCCCAGGGCAGGAACGCCGAGGCGGCGGCGACGATACCACCACCGACGGCCAGCAGCAGGCCGAGACGCTCCCGGGGTGACACCGGGGCGGGCGCCTCGACACCGGCCTGGGACTCCAATTCGGCCTTGGCCGCAGCCTCGACGATGGCCGCCGCTTCGGTGGCCGCCGAGCGCTCGGCCTGGGCCTCGAGCAGACCCTCGGGATCGGCCCGGTACACCCAGGCTTCCCGGATCCGGGCCAACAGGTTCATGCCGTCGTCATGCTCGCGTTGGCTGATCCGGTCCAGGACCACCGCCACCAGGAAGAACGCAAGACCGCCGGACGCCGCCAGGGGCAGGTTCTGGGAGTTGATGGCCCGCAGCAGCAGCTTCCCGAGGCCACCGGCGCCCATCAGCGCCGCGATCCCCAACATCGAAATCGCCAACAACAACGTCTGATTCAACCCCGTCATAATCGCCGGACGAGCCAACGGCAACTGCACATCGGTCAACACCCGACGCTCCGTCGACCCATACGACCGAG